>NZ_OPYO01000019.1:0-139274 GCF_900275665.1 Pseudomonas sp. JV241A | reverse complement strand
GATCGATCTGTTCACCCGCCGCGTGGTGGGCTGGGCGGTTTCATCGAAGCCAGATGCCGACCTGGTGATCAAGGCCTTGGACATGGCCTATGAACAGCGTGGCCGGCCTCAGAATGTACTGTTTCACAGCGACCAAGGAAGCCAATACAGCAGCCGAAGCTTCCGTCAGCGGCTGTGGCGTTATCGCTTCAAGCAGAGCATGAGTCGGCGTGGAAACTGCCACGATAATGCACCGATGGAACGGTTGTTTCGCAGCCTGAAAACGGAATGGGTACCGACCGTGGGTTATATGAGTGCTTCGCTGGCACAGCAGGATATTGGTCGGTTTCTGATGCAGCGCTACAACTGGCAGCGACCGCATCAGTTCAACAGCGGTCTGGCGCCCGCTGTTGCCGAAGAAAAACTTAACGCAGTGTCCGGGATTAGTTGACCACTACAGGCTGACTTCATAGGATTTCGCACGGATCCTGCTGCTCCAAGGATCACGTTCTATCACGCTAAGCACGGTGATCTCACGCTCGGTGCAGGCGCGTTTCACGTTTCTGTAAGCCAGGCTATTAAGAATCTGGGCAATCTCGCATTACCCGCTGCCGCCATGGCCAACGAGTTCGCCCTTTGGGATCGGCTCTATAGCAATGGTGGAGTGACGACGCGGATTCATCGTACCTGCCGCGGCACGCCCGCGGCCTCCAGAACTGCGGTTGAGTTCTGCCGGAATGCCCCTCATACCTTCAAACGGGTGGCCATCGTCACCTCATCACTGAGCAAAACTGCTGTTGAGCAGGCCTTCAAAGACATCGAGGCGGGGCGAACCCCAAGCCCCTACTTCGTCCAGCTTTATTGGTTGCTGTCTTCCTTTTTTGCTGCCTGCACCGAGGTCGGTGCTTTCGGGTGCGTGATATGCCAAGAGTGAGCACGAAAGCTCACACTCACTATCTTGTCACGTCACCAGCATGAGCCTCGGGTAAGCACCTATGCCAAAGGAGAGATATTTGAGCAAAAGGTGTTCGATTTGCTCTCAGGTGAGCTAGCAGCAGGCAGGCTCCTCTTCGCGCCTCAGTTCAGTACGATCCATCGCAAGAAAAAGTATTTCTCCCGATATCGAGAGAGCTTCATCGTGTTCGATATCGCCATCGAGGTGCGACTTCCGGATAGGGATGATCCTTCAGTGATCGTGCTGATCGAATGCAAAAATTACGATGGCACCATCCCAATCGACGACGTCGAAGACGTTCAGCTCGAAAATCGATCAGGTCGCGAGCCTCAACGGTAAAGGTATTTTCGTGTCCGCAAGTGCTTTCCAGTCAAGTGCACTGAATTTCGCCCGCAACAAAGGCATGGCTGCGGTTAGGTACCTGGATGAAGGCAATTTCAAGTGGGAGCTCTCTCGTTCATTGCTCGCGGGAACGACGACTGCCTCTGAGCGCAGGAGTGCAGCAATCCGCAACGCAATGATTGAGCAATCGTACGAGCCAGCACTGCATAGCACCTACGCCACCACCCCTCTGGGCTTCACAAATTCCTGGAGTGGGATTCTCCAGGGGCTGCTGGCGGCCCCTGACGGCGAGAACGCGAGACTGGAGCATGTGATACAGCACCGGCCCGCTGTTAGGCAGCGGGTTGCGTATCTCACGGAGCATCAGATTGAGGCGAAAGCAAATCAGGTACTGCAGGATATCGGTTACACCTGCGGACGTGTGAACCTGTCCAAACTGATCGATCACGAGCTCAAAATTAGTGGATTGGGAGTTACCTTCAGCCAAGCATCTTGGACTGCCCCCGCCCCCATAGACATTTTCCAGCCTCAAAGTGAGGTACTTTCGAAGGCCTCAGGACTGACGCCGCCCAGGTGACTGTGACGACGCGTTCGGTTGTAAGACGCTTCAATGTAATCGAATACATCGGCACGGGCCATGTCACGGGTTTTGTAGATCCTCTTGCGGATGCGTTCTTTTTTCAGGCTGCTGAAAAAAGACTCCGCCACGGCATTGTCCCAGCAGTTGCCACGCCGACTCATACTCGGCTCAAGGTGGTTGTCCAAACAAAAACGGTGGGGAGTTGAGTCCCGATGTGTGACTCAACCCCGTGCATCAAAACGTTACTCGATATCGATGACGACCTTACCCACGGCCTTACCAGAACCCTGCAAAACCTGTGCAGCTTGGGCTTGCGCTAGCCCAAAACGGTGAGGATCCATCAGCGGTTTGAGCTTGCCTGCTTCTGCGAGCCGCGTCGCATGACGCAGGAGTTGACCGTGATGTGCACGCCCTTCCCCGCTGAGCATTGGCAAAAGGACGAATATGCCTGACAGAGTCACGCAGCGCAGTGAGCCAGGGGCCAGATTGTGGGAGGCGAAAGCAAAACAACTGGCGACATGGCCATAGGGTTTGGCAGCAACAAGGGAGTCGTCCAGGCTCTGCCCGCCAACGGTGTCATAAACAATGTCGAACCCTTTGCCTTCAGTGAAATCCGCAACGTATTCGTCGACAGTTTTGGCGTTGTAATCAATAGGCGTAGCTCCAAAAGATGCCACGATTTCTTGCTTGCCGGCGGACGCTGTCGCGTACACGTCAGCGCCGTGTGCTGCCGCAATCTGGATTGCTACATGGCCGACTCCGCCAGCGCCGCCTTGCACCAACACACGCTGGCCGGCTTGGACACCGGCTCGATCTACCATGCCTTCCCAGGCAGTCAAAAATACCAGCGGAATTGCCGCGGCTTCGCGCATGGTGAGATTCTTCGGTTTCAATGCCAGAAGTGCTGTGTCGACCGCAGCATATTCGGCCAGCGAGCCCTGCAGCCCCCTAACGCCTCCGGTTAGCCCGTAAACCTCATCCCCCACTTTGAAGGCCGTCACCTCAGGCCCAATCTCTACCACTACGCCTGCAAGGTCGGTACCAAGAATCGCGGGCAGCTCCGGCATGGCATACGGTGCAAGTCCCTGACGAATCATATTGTCGATTGGGTTAACACCGCTGGCTACAATCCGGACGAGTACCTCGCCCGCCCGTGGAGAGGGGCGTTCTACAGTTTTCTCCACCAATGTCCCGGTAGCGTAGTCGTCTAGCACCAAGGCTCGCATCGTGTACTGGCTGCTCATTCTGGTCTCCGTTGAGGTTGTTTACAGTGTGCAATCTAGGGATTAGGGTGAGCTTGAGCCTTTAGGTATCATCTGTCGATTAGGCACTTTTTTGAAACGTAGGCACCCAATGGTAACCATGACTAAAACAACTGTTCGCGATCCAGGAAATCCCCTGGTGGTCTGTGAGCAATGCCCTCCTCGCAGAATTCACCTTCTCTTGGCCCCCAAATGGTCGTCCATGGTGATTTATGTGCTGAGTTTCGGCTCGCTGCGAACAGGCCAGCTTCAGCGTTCGATGCCGGGAATTTCAAAGAAAATGCTTACCCAGACGCTGCGCGAGCTGGAGAGTGATGGTTTGATCGAGCGCAAGGTGCACCAGGTGGTGCCACCCATGGTCGAGTATTCACTAACTGAGGTGGGGCAGAGATTTGTAGAGCCGCTGATGGCGCTCTATGAGTGGGCGGAAGAAAACGCGGAGCTTCTGGATGAGATTGAGACAAATCGGGCGACTGCGGGTATCACCCGCAACTGATTAGTGATACCCCTACTCACTCATGAATTTAGCATTATTTGTCCATGATCTCGCTACCGATACAACCTCGAGCTTAACTCAGAGAAATTATTTGACACACTGCGCACCTACCATTTTACCCCTAAAGTAATCAATAAATACTCGTAGCTTTGCAGGCATGTGCTTTGCCTGAGGATAATAAAGATAAAAGGGGTCTGTTATTGGAGACCACTCCTCCAGAAGCGACACCACACTACCGGACAACAGCTCTTCTCTCGCAAAATCCTTAAACACATAAGCGATCCCTATGCCAGCAACTGCCGCATTAAGCGCTGCCCTCATCTCATCAAAAATCAACTGGCCTGCGACATCTATAGTGAGCGCCCTTCCTTCATCTTGAAACACCCATTCATAGAGTTTCCCATTTATATTCATTCGCTGCCTTATGCAGTTATGACTGAGCAACTCTTGAGGTGTTTTAGGCGCCCCGCACCGGGCAATGTAGTCAGGAGAAGCTACGAGAACGCGCTGCTGGTAGCCACTGATCTGAATTGCAACCATATCGCTCTGCAGTGTATGTCCAAGTCGAACCCCGGCATCAAACCCCTCACCCACCATATCCACAAGGCTATTGTTAATCGAAAACTGAATGGCCAACTGCGGGTACAGTCTGCTGAAATTATATAACTCGTGCTCGATCAGCGTTGCAAATGCAACATGCGAGGCGTTGATCCTAAGCTCCCCCTGCGGGTTGTGAGCTGATGACCGAACCTGTTCTAGCGATGCTCCGACATCCTGAAAAGCAGGAGCAACAACCGACAATAACTCTGCACCCGCATCCGACAGAGCGACACTTCGTGTTGTCCGATTTAATAGCCTTACGCCCAACTCTCTCTCAAGTAGTTTTATCGTTTTGGAAACTGCAGTAGGTGTCACCCCTAGCTCCTCAGCAGCCCGAGCGAAATTGAGCGCGCGTGCAACCACGAGAAAAGTGGCCAAGCCAGACAATACAGTCGCACTCAACCCGGGATTTTCGTTAAACATCGAATCAGCCATTATGAACCAGAGGTTCATAATGTATATGTAATTATGATCTTTTTGTCAATTTCAGGAGTCGTTAATCTCAGGCAAATCCGTACATCTGGAGGTAAACATGAGCCAAACCTTTCTGAGCATCGGCAGTGGCCCTGGCATCGGCTTTGCTACCGCTCTACGTTTTGGGCGCGAAGGCTACGACGTGGTACTGAGTTCTCGCGATGCTACAAGACTCGCCAAGCAAGCAGAGCAACTGGCGGTGTTGGGGATCAACGTTCGGGCATTTGCAATCGACGCAACCAACCCTGCTGCAGTAGCAGAACTGGTAGCGAGCATTGGAAACGATCTTCACGTCCTCCACTACAACGCTGCCGTCCTTCATTACGACGCCTTGCAAAACCTTAAGGCAAGGACAATCGATGACGAGAGCATCAGTTCTATCGAGCGCGACATGCAGGTGAATGTGACCAGCGCCGTCGTGGCTGTTCAGTCGGCGCTCCCTGCCTTGCGTGCCAAAGGCACCGGCAGCGTCCTGCTGACGGGGGGCGGGTTTGGCGTTTATCCAAATGCTGACTTCTTGAATCTCAGTATCGGCAAAGCTGCTATCCGCGCTACAACGCAGGCCCTTTTCTCCCAACTTAAAGAAGAAGGGGTTCATGTCGCCACTGTAACGGTGAGCACTCTTGTGAGCCCGGACTCGCCGCAGGCCGACGGTGTCGCTCAAGCATTTTGGGATCTGCACGCTCAAGAGAAAGAGCAATGGGACTGGGAAGCGATATACCCGGCCTCTTGATAACCGCTCCCAAAGTAGCAGTGCCAAATTTTAGAGATTGAACCAATGCTGACTAATCGCACGCCTAGAAGTGAATACGAACTCCGCTGGAAAAAAGCCCAAGCTGCTGCCAAGGCGCACAATGTAGAAGCCCTCGTAGTTTGGGGGAAAGGCGGTGGCACGGTAGACACCGCGAATGACCTCATCTATCTCGCGAACTACTGCCCGGTGTTTCCATACGCACCAGACCTCCCCGGTCGATGGGCAGGCTTGTCTCACGGGGCAGTCATTATCCCCGCGAAGGGAGAGCCAATTCTGATCACCGAATCTCCAGCCGTTCGTCGCGATGTAATCGCCATTGATGACATCAGGTCGGCTGACGGTTTCGTGCCGGATAAGGTTGCTGCGACCCTGAAAGAGCTTGGCCTGGCGAACTCCCGGGTCGGCTTGGTTGCAGGCCCTTGGCTCGTAAGCGCAATCCATCGTCGCCTGCTGGAAAAAGCTCAAGGCGTCTCGTTCGTAGAACTGGATTACGTGATCGAAGGTCTACGATCGATCAAGACACCATTCGAGTTCGAACTGCTTCGAGAAGCAGCCGGTGTCGGCAACGCTGCTATGGAAGCGATGATGAAAAGCGCTTCCATCGTAGGGACAACTGAAGCTGACGCTGTTGCGGCAGCTTATGACATCGCTATTCGCCAAGGGTGTGCACTGATTGATGCGGCATGCTCCTCCGGGCCACACAGCGCATTTTACTCTCACGGGATGGCTCCTCAATGGACTACACGCAAGCTTGAGGATGGCGACATTTTCCACTGTGACCTGTACGGCGCAGCTGTAGAAGGCTACACATGGGACTTCTCTCGATCCGTCGTAGCGGGAGGCGAATGGAGCGCTGCGCAGAATGAGATCTATGACGGCGCCATCGCTGCTATTGATGCGGGCGTTGCCGCTTGCAAACCTGGTGTCACAGCTCAAAAGCTGTACGACGTTGTTCTAGATGTATTGAACTCTCGCGGGATTTACTGCGGTTACCCTCTTCACGGCCATTCGTATGGGATCGGCTGGGAGTCCCCATGGCTTGTTCCAGGCAACGACACCCAAATCGAAGCAGGCATGGCGATCGCTATTGAATGTATGGCTGGT
This sequence comes from Pseudomonas sp. JV241A, assembly GCF_900275665.1. Classification (NCBI taxonomy): domain Bacteria; kingdom Pseudomonadati; phylum Pseudomonadota; class Gammaproteobacteria; order Pseudomonadales; family Pseudomonadaceae; genus Pseudomonas; species Pseudomonas sp. JV241A. The sequence goes on along the minus strand of NZ_OPYO01000019.1, from coordinate 132,728 downwards.
CGACCAGATGTCGGCTTTGTCAAATATGAACACAACGTACTCGTACATCCGGACAGAACAGAGTTGATCTCTACATGCCCGGCTCGCATTTGAGCTGACAGTGAGAAAATCCCGCTGACAAGGCGGGATTTTTTTGCTTGGCAAAAATCGAACAAGCAAACCTTTAAATCGTTTAATGCGATTTCAAAGGCCCCTAGAATGGGGCTCTTGGCAAATTATAACCGGACTGGTTATGTCGCCTTATCGGATTAGCTACATTCTCAGGGGATGCATGTACCCCTACCTTAGGCATACCGATTATTCAACCAGGGCATCGCCCTTAGGAAAACGAGTATGTCTAACAAAGGTCTACTGTATACACCTCGCCAGATCGGCGCCCTCCAGGTCAAGAACCGCTTCGCAGTCGCGCCGATGACCCGCGTTAGCGCAACTGAAGATGGCCGTCCTACCGAGCAAATGACTCACTACTATGACCGCTTCGCTAAGGGTGACTTCGGCTTGCTGATCACTGAGGGCCTCTACACCGACCATCAGTACTCGCAGGGCTATATCTTCCAGCCTGGCATCAGCGATGAAATACAAGCACAGGCCTGGCAAGCATTTGTACAAAGCATCCACGGCGCAGACGCCAAGGTCGTTGCGCAGATCATGCACGCCGGCGCCCTCAACCAAGGTAACCGTTTCGTCGCTGGCACCATCGCACCGTCTGCGATTCAGCCGAAGGGTGATCAGATGACTTTCTATTACGGCAAAGGCAAATACCCAGTGCCGACCGCAGCTTCTGACTCCGATATAGCAGATGCGATCGAAGGCTTCGCCAACGCGGCTCGCCTTGCTACCGAGGTCTCGGGCTTCGATGGTGTCGAGATTCACGGTTCAAACGGTTACTTACTTGATCAGTTCTTCACCGACTACTCCAACTTGCGCACCGACCGTTGGGGTGGCGATGTGAAAAACCGCGCCGGCCTCATCCTCGAAGTCGTGAGCGCCGTGAAGAAAACCATCAAGCCTGGTGCAGCTCTAGGCGTGCGAATCTCCCAGGGCAAGGTTAATGATTTCCAACACAAGTGGGCCGAAGGTGAGCAAGCTGCGGAGGTGATCTTCGGTTCCCTGGCGGATGCCGGTGTCGACTACATCCACGTTACCGAATTTGAAGCCTGGAAACCGGCCTTCGAAGGTGGTACCGACAGCCTGGCCAAGCTGGCGAAGAAATACGCTCCTAACGCAACGATCCTCACCAACGGCTCGCTGCACGAATTGGATCGCTCGGTAGAGCTGTTGGAAAACGGTGCTGATGTGATCGCATACGGTCGTGGCGCACTGGCCAACCCTGATCTGCCAAAACGAGTTGAGCGTGGTGAGGCTCTACGCACATTTGATCCTTCGATCCTTGGGCCAGTCGCCAATATCAAAGAGGCAGAACTGGAGTATTGATACTCTAACTGATATCGGTGTGTGGAACTCCGTTGTGGATGAACACAATTACTGAGCCCGCGAATGGACTGACGTGACAAGGCTGTTTCGTTAAACTGATTTTTTGAAATGATGGGCCTTTGAAAATGTTAATTTCAGACGTAAACATCTTTCTCGCGGTGGCCTCGGTGAATAGCCTGTCGGCTGCTGCACGAAAGCTGAACGTGGGGCCCATGCAAATATCACGTCGACTCAATGCTCTGGAAGAGCATATGGGTGTACGCCTCTTCCACCGCACTACTCGATCCGTCTCGCTGACCGCTGAAGGGGAAGCCTTCCTCCCATACGCTCAAGCCATGAGCGAGGCGGAGGAAAGCGCCAGGGGTGAGTTGAGCCCTGCTGCAAGCAAAGTGTTTGGCGTGCTCCGTATGACTGCCCCCAGCGTGTTTGGGCAATCTATCGTTCTTTCCCTCCTCCCGGCGCTGCTTGAGCGCCATCCAGATCTGCGGATCGATCTGGACGTTTCCGACCGAGTGGTGGACATTGTTAGCAAAGGTATGGATTTGGCGCTGCGTGTTGCCCCACTGGCGAACTCCGAACTCGTTGCCCGGCGCATCGCCCCGAATCCTCGGGTGGTTTGCGCCTCACCCAAGTACCTCGAAAAGCATGGCCGCCCATTGAAGGTCGCTGACTTGGATAAGCATCAGTGCATCCTCCTGCAGGCTGTTCCAAGATGGCCTTTCAGGATCAAAGGGGAGTTACAGCACAAGACCGTGTCTGGCTTGGTGAATACCAGCAGCGTGGATGCGGTGAGAACTGCTGCCATCCAAGGCTTGGGATTGGCAATGCTGACTTACTGGGACGTATTCCGCCAGCTATGTGATGGGACTCTCGTGGAGATCGAGCTTGAAGACGCAGACATGGAGGAGCTCTCAATCTGGGCTGTAACCCCTACTCGCCGACTGGTGCCGGCGAGGGTGAAAGTCTTCCTGGACATGCTTGAGGAAAACCTCATGAAGATGCAGGCCGAAGCATCGGCCGTACCTTCTTTTGCTGCGTATTGAAGGCCGAGAAACGCAGTCCTGGTATAGGGCAGAGGGGAAATGAAAGCCCGGCATTTAAGCCGGGCTTTGCAAAGCGCTCTAAGCGCGCCGCTTGATTGCGACCTTCGACCAAAGGGTAAAGGCGACGGGTGGTGTCCAGCCTGCGTTTGAAGTGTGCTCTTGCAGGCACACGTAATGATTACCTTCGTACGTCACGCCATCTTCCTTGCGATAAAGATGGTTCAACTGCCACTCGGGGAACTCTGGATCAGGGATGTCTCCAGCAGTTCGAACGCTCAGGCTCTTGCTCGGAAGCGACTCATTACCCTGAGAGTCTGTTGCCGTGACAAAGTAGCTGTACTGAGTGTTCGGCGTTAGGCCTGAGTCCTTCAGCGTTAAAACTGCCACCTGGCCTATCGCAGCCCCATTTCGGTATAGCGTGTATGTCTCGATTGGACGAGGGCCGCTTGAAGCCCCCCAACTCAAGGTCATGCTGATCTCGGTTACGTCCCTGGCGGACAGGTTCGCGGGCGCCGTTGGCCGATCACCAGGCTCCGACCCGCCGTGAATCAACGGGGAGTAACGATCGTAGAACTCCCAGTTGTAGGGAACATTGTCCTTGGTAATGCCATCGTCCCAGTTGATAGACCAGGTCATCAGCCCTTTGATGGAATGGCCGGCAGCGTCGAGACGCTTGAATGCATTTACAACTGCAGCAGGATCGATCACATAGCCAGTGGCCGCAGCGTCATTATTGGCCGGTAAGCCAATGACGAATTTATCTGCGGGGATGGCAATGTAGTCCCGAGTGCCAGTCACCAGGCTTTCGGTCAGGTAGTAGAGGAAATCCTCTTTCATCTGATCATTGTTCTGTGCAATCCAGGCACCTTGCCCACCATTGGCCTCCTGCACCCAGATCCCATCGCCACCTTGGTTGTAGTACTGAGGCGCGATGAAGTCGTAGTACCCCTCAAGGGCCTGAATGTAGCCAACGTACTTGCCGCCAACTCTGAGGTAGGGAAACTCAGGCGCCATGCTGATGATGAAATGTTTCCCTTCGCCCTTGTAGTGATCCTTCACCAGTTTCAAGGCCGCCGGCAGCACCGTCTTGTTGTCAGCAAAATCAATGGCGCTTTGCTCCAGGTCGATATCCAACCCATCAAAACCGTAGACTTCAACCAAGCGAATGATTTCATTCGCCAGTGGCTGCTCATCCCCCTTGTGCAACTCAATGTGAGCGTCGGCGCCGCCCAATGAGATCAGTACAGCCCGTCCCTGGCTGTTCAGCACACCTACCTGACGGCGAAACTCATCGTCGGAGAGGTTGTAAGGTTTGAAGGTAGGAATACCTTGGCCTTTCATGAACGCTACAGCAACAACGTTGTAGTCCTTGGGTACATCCACTAAATTCAGATTGGCAAACTGCCCACCTTGATAGCCATCACTATGGCCGGCTGGCCAGTTATGCCAGAAACCCATGAGGATTTTTTTATTGGCAATACTAGGCATCAATGATGCTGAATCATTTACGTTGGACTTCACCGATGAAAAGTCAATATCAGTCATTGTTCTATTCCTTCAGAACTGTATATAGATTGGTTCATTCCTTTGATCAATTGATCTCCTCCCTAGAGGAGAACTTTCAGGCTAGCGCAAGGTTTTGGATTGTCCACCATAAAAAGGGGCTCGCCCTCCCTCAAGGCGCGCCGAACAGCATCGTCCAATACACGCCCTCATCGCTACGCGAGTTCGCAGCATAGGCCGCGCCCACTTGGGTAAACATCGGGTTCATCAGATTGGCGCAATGCCCGGGGCTGGCCAGCCAGCCTGCCATCGCCTTGCTCGGTGAGCCCTGCCCTGCGGCGATATTCTCGCCGATCTGACGGCCACGGTAGCCGGCATCCCACGCCCGGTCTGCCGGCAAGTCGCCGTTGGGGGCACGATGCGCGAAGTAATTGCCGTTGGCCATCGCCCGGCTGTGTCTCTGCGCCGCCGTCCCCAAGGCAGTATTCCAGGTCAACGGACGTGCCGCGGCGAAGCGCTGGCGACCACACTGGCGCGGCTTCGCCCGTGCTGCGTTGACCTGCGCCAGCAACGCGTTGCTCGCAGATCGCCCGTCGCCAAGCTGAGCATCGAGCAAGGGGCGCGCCAGCACCACCCGCCACTCGCTGCGGGCGCGACTGACGCCGATATCGGCAAATTGGTTATCGAGCAGGGCTGCGCAGTAGTCGCTCTGGAGCATGTCAAAGGCCTCCTCGGCATCTTGCGCGCCGACCAGGCGGATGGTTCGCACCGTCACCGCCTGATAGCCGGCAGCCTTCAACCTTTCCCGCAAACCACCGCTATAGCCGATCGGCAACGCCAGGTTCGACTTCAACGCCAGCGGCGTCGAGCCCCGAACCACGCGCCTCTCGCAGCGCTGGGGCTGGGCGCGGTAGTCGTTGATGGCCTCCACCAGTTGCCTCTCCCCGCTGGCATGGGCGGGGCTGGCAAGCAGGGGGAACAAAGGAATGAGGCAGAGCGAGACAAAGCGGGAGCAGCGGACGGCTTGGCGCATGGGGCGAACGGCTCTGATGGGATGACAGCGGTAATGCCGAAAAAATGGCTCGGCTAAGACTGCGATCCTCAACACAAGGTTCACGAGCAAACGGTACAAATTTAATGCCGGCTGGCGCGATCGCCAACCGTCTGGACACTGGCATGGTGCGCGTCGCGAACGCTACAGGCTCTCGTCGAGGAACTTGACCACTGTACCCATGCAGGCCACCCGCTCCTCCACATGGGGCATGTGGCTGGAGTTCTCGAACAATGCCCAGCGGATGCCCGGGATCAGGTCCAAGTACGGCTTGACCACCAGCGGCGTGGCTTCGTCATAGTGTCCTGATATCAGCAGGCTCGGCACGTTGATCTGCGGCAGGCGGTCGACGATGCTCCAGTCCTTGGTGCTGCCGATGATGTGGAACTCGTTGGGTCCGGTCATGGCGTGGTACACGGTCGGGTCGGCATCGACCTGGGCGAAGGTGCGGGCCACCTCGTCCGGCCAGGGGTTCAGGCGGCACACGTGACGATCGTAGAACACCCGGGTGGCGGCAATGTAGTCGGCGGCGGTGTAGTCGCCCACGGCTTCATGGCGCAGCAGTGTGGCCTGCACGTCCTTGGGCAGCTTCTCGCGCAGGCGGTTGGCCTCCCTGACCCAGGTGCGCATGTCTGCCGGCGAGTTGGCGATCACCAGGCAACGCAGGCCCGCCGGGCGCTGCACCGCGTGCTCGCTGGCCAGCATGCCACCCCAGGACTGGCCCAGCAGGGCGTAGCGGTCGCTGATACCCAGGTGCTCGAGCAGGTTGTCGAGCTCTTCCATGAACAGCTTCACCGTCCAGAACGACGACGGCATCTGCGGCAGGTGGGTCGAACGGCCATTGCCCAGCTGGTCATAGTGGATGACCGGGTAGCCACCGGCCGCGACATCCTTGTAGGCATCGACATAATCGTAGGTGCAGCCCGGCCCGCCATGCAGGATGACCAGCGGGGTGCGACCACCATCCAGGTCACCCGTGACGCGGTACCAGGTCTGATAGTCGCCGAACGGGGCAAAACCTTCATGCGATTTGATGAGTTCCATTTCATCCGGCTCCGTGCGAATCGTGAAGCACACAATATCGCTACGCACGACGAGGCATAACTAGAGAGTTCTCTAGGTTTTCGGATTTTTTACCACTCAATTGTCGAGCAGACGGTAGTGCACTGCCCGGGCGACCGCCTGGACCCGGTTCTTCGCCCCCAGCTTGTGCATGGCCGAGGTCAGGTGCAGGGAGACCGTGGCCAGCGAGCGGGTGAGCATCTCGGCGATCTGCGCTGCGGTCAGGCCTTCGGCAGCCCAGCGCAGGCACTCGAGCTCACGGCGGGTCAGGCGGATGGCGCGGCTGGCGGCCTCCTTGCCCAGCAAGGGATAGGCGGCCTCCTGCAAGGCATGGGCAATCAGGCTGAAGTCGGCGAGGTGTTCCCGGGCATCGTCCAGGTCACGCTGACTGGCCTGGGGACGCAGGCCGGTCAGGGTCGCCAGCCCGCCGCGCGGCAGGTGGATGGGCACGGTGACGCCGCAGGCCAGTTGCGCATCGAGCAGGTAACCGACCACCGGCGCATGGCGGCGATCGATCAGGCGCTGCAGGACCGTCTCGCCCTTGGGCAGGTACGACCAGGCGAACGGCGCGATGGAGGAAACGGCCAGTTGCTGCACCGGGTCGATCTGGTAGAAGCCATCGGAGCACCACAGGTCCTGCCAATCCCTCGGGGTCTGGCGCAGCCTGACCACGGCGGGGGTGATCAATTCGCCGAGGTGATCCAGCGGCACCGGGCTGTAGTCGTACACGAGGGCATCGAAGCCCAGTTGCGCCGCCAGCTCGGCGACGCTGTCCATCTGTTCGTCCAGGTTACTGTCCGACGCCAGACGGGTATGGAGATCAGCCAGCTTGGCCTGCATTCCTTACACTCCCTGTGTATACCCTGTTGGATTTCCATCTTGAAGTCCGCCGAGTAGAATGCCACGGCTCGGCGCGGGACTGCCAGACAAAACCTATAAGAAATACTAGCTTGTAGGCGGCGCACTCTCCTGTGCAGGGTATAGCTGTAAGCCATGGCCAACAGGAGAGTAGCGATGTGGCGTGAGATGCAACCTGACCAGCAGTTCAACGTATCGGTCGATGGCCACAATCTCGTGGTGTACAGCTTTGGCGAAGGGGACGAGGTACTGCTGTGCCTCAACGGCGGGCCGGGCCTGCCCTGCGACTACCTTCGCGATGCCCATGCCTGGCTCAAGGACAAGGGCATCCGCGTGGTCGCCTTCGACCAGTTGGGGACCGGTGCCTCCGACCGCCCCGACGACGACAGCCTGTGGAACATCACCCGCTACGTGGCCGAGGTCGAGCAGGTCCGCCAGGCCCTGGACCTGGGGCGCGTGCATATGCTGGGGCACTCCTGGGGCGGCTGGCTGGCGATCGAATACGCCATCCACCACCCGCAGTCGCTGAAAAGCCTCATTCTGGAAAACACCGTCGGCGACATCCCGCACCTGATCAGCGAACTGGAACGCCTGCGCAGTGCCCTGGGCAGCGAAACCGTGGCGATGATGCAGCGCTACGAGGCCCAGGGGAACCTCGATCATCCCCAGTACCAGGCAGCCATCACCCTGCTCAACTACCGTCACGTGTGCCGCCTCGACGAGTGGCCGGCGCCGGTCAAACGCTCGCTGGGCGACTGGAACATGGGCCCCTACACCACCATGCAGGGGCCCAACGAATTCCTCTATATCGGCAACCTCAAGGACTGGAACCGCCTGGAGCAAATGCGCGAGTTCCAAATGCCGGTCCTGATCACCACCGGCCAGCACGACGAACTGTCCCCCGCCTGCGCCCTGCGCATGAAACTGGCACTGCATGACCAGGCCGAGCTGCACGTGTTCCCCAACAGCAGCCACATGCCGTTCTACGAAGAGCCGCAAGCCTACTTCCCGGTGTTGCTGGATTTCCTGCAGCGCAACCGGGGCTGATCGATGAACCTGGCACGCTACCGGTTCGTCCTGATCCGTCCGTTGCAGCTGCTGCCGGTGCTGCTGGGTATCAGCATCATCACCTTCGTGCTGGTCCGTTCGATTCCGGGCGATCCGGCGCGGGTGCTGCTGGGTGCGCGCAGCACTCCGGATGCGATTCAGAAGATCCGTGCCCAGTTTGGCCTGGACGAGCCGATCTGGGTGCAGTACCTGTACTTCCTGAAGAACCTGCTCAACGGCGACCTGGGCAAATCGCTGCTGTACAAGATCGACGCCCTGCCCCTGATCGCCAGCCGCATCGAGCCCACCCTGATGCTGGTGCTCGGCAGCGTGCTGCTGGCGCTGCTCATCGCCGTGCCGCTAGCCATTCTCGCCGCCCGTAACAAGGGCGGCTGGACCGACAACCTGATCCGCCTGTTCACCACCGCCGGCCTGGGCCTGCCGGCCTTCTGGCTGGGCCTGATGCTGATCCTGCTGTTCAGCGTGCACTGGGGGCTGTTCCCGGTGTCCGGTTATGGCCGGACCTGGGCCGACAAGCTGCATCACCTGGTGCTGCCCTGCCTGACCATCGCCCTGGCGCTCTCGGCGGTACTGGTGCGCAACCTGCGGGCCAGCATCCTGCTGGAGATGCAGGCCGACCACGTCACCGCGGCCCGCGCCCGCGGCCTTGGCGAAGGCGCGCTGCTGCGGCGGCACATCTTGCCCAACTCCATGGTGCCGACGATCAACCTGCTGGCGGTCAACATCGGCTGGCTGATCAGCGGCACCGTGGTGATCGAAAGCCTGTTCTCCCTGCCCGGCATCGGCCAGTTGCTGGTGCGCGGCATCTTCACCCGCGACTACATGGTGGTCCAGGGCGTGGCCATGGTGCTGGCCTGTGCCACGGTCGCGGTGAACTTCATCGCCGACGTGGCGACCACCGCCCTCGATCCGCGGGTGAAGATCCAATGAGCCACAGTCCCAGCCCCACGCTTTCCCTCCGCTGGCGCCTGGGCTGGAACCTGCGCAACGGTCGCCTGACCCTGTACTGCGGCCTCGCCATCGTCCTCGGCTGGTGCCTGCTGGCGCTGTGCGCACCATGGATCGCCCCGTTCGACCCGCTGATGCAGAACGGCGAGCTGCGCCTGGCCGCCCCCAGCCTGGCGCACCCCTTCGGCACCGACAATTTCGGCCGCGACGTGCTGTCGCGGGTGATCTGGGGCGCGCGCACCGACTTGCAGATGGCCCTGATCGGGGTGATCTTCCCGTTCCTGCTGGGCACCTGCATCGGCGCCATTTCCGGCTACATCGGCGGCTTGCTGGACAACGCCTGCATGCGCCTGATCGACATCGTCCTGGCCTTCCCCTTCCTGGTGCTGATGCTGGCGATCATGGCCATTCTCGGCCCGGGCCTTGGCAGCTTCTATATCGCCATGGCCCTGGTCGGCTGGGTGTCCTATGCACGGCTGATCCGCTCACAGATCCTCGTGCTCAAGGAAAGCGACTTCGCCCTGGCCGCCAGAAGCCTGGGCTTCAGCCACCGGCGCACGCTGTTCGGCCACCTGTTGCCCAATGCCCTGTTCGGCTCGGTTGTGTTCTGCATGTCGGACGCGGTACTGGTGCTGCTCAACGGCGCCGCCGTCAGCTACCTGGGCCTTGGCGTGCAGCCACCGACCCCTGAGTGGGGCTCGATGGTGGCCGAGGGCCAGAGCTTCATCACCATCGCCTGGTGGATCTGCACCTTCCCCGGCCTGGCCGTGGTGACCCTGGCCATGGGCTTCAGCCTGCTGGCCGATGGCGTCGCCGAACGCCTTGGAGACCGCTCATGAGCACACCGCTGCTGCAGGTCCGGGAGCTGAGCGTGATCGCCCGCAACGGCCCGCGCGAGATCACCCTGGTCGAGCGCCTGTCTTTCGACCTTGGCCAGGGCGAGATCCTCGGTCTGGTGGGCGAAAGCGGCTCGGGCAAGACCCTGGCCTGCCGTGCCCTCATGCGCCTGCTGCCCTCGCCGAACCTGCGGATCGAGGGCAAGTCCGTGCACCTGGCGGGCCACGACCTGCTGCAACTGGACGAGGCCGGCATGCGCCGCCTACGCGGACGCGAGCTGGGCATGATCTTCCAGAACCCCAGCAGCCACCTGGACCCGCTGATGCGCATCGGCGAGCAGATCGCCGAGGGCATCCGCCTGCACCAGGGCGCCTCGCGCCGCGAGGCTCGGGCCGAGGCCATCGAAGTGCTGCGCCAGGTCGGCATTCCCGATCCGAAAGCCCGGGTGGACAACTACCCTCACGAGTTTTCCGGCGGCATGCGCCAGCGGGCGATGATCGCCGTGGCCCTGGGCTGCAACCCGAAAGTGCTGATCGCCGACGAGCCGACCACGGCCCTGGATGTCACCGTGCAGGCGCAGATCCTGCGCCTGCTGCTGGAGCTGCGTGACCGTCGCGGCTTGTCGATGATCCTGATCAGCCACGACCTGGGGGTGGTGGCGCAGACCTGCGACAGCATCGCCGTGATGTACGCCGGACGTCTCTGCGAGCACGGCGCCAAGCACCAGTTGCTGGCCCATCCACGCCATCCGTACAGTGCCGGGCTGCTGGCCTGCCACCCCGCGGCGCAACGCCAGGTGCGGCTGATGACTACCATTGCCGGGCAACCGCCCCTGCTCGATGCCCTGCCCCCGGGCTGTCGCTTCGAGCCGCGCTGCGCCCAGGCCCTGCCGCTATGCCGGGAGCAGCTGCCGGAGCTGCGTGAGAGCGGCCCCGGCCACCGCCTGGCCTGCCACACCCCGCTGCTGGCTGCAGGCCTGTCATGACCACGCTGTTGCAGGTCAAGGACCTGCATGTACAGTTTTCCGCCGCCGGCGGCGGCCTGTTCGGCCTGCGCCCGCGCAAAGTCAACGCGGTCAACGGCGCCTCGTTGACTCTCGCCGCCGGCCAGACCCTCGGCCTGGTGGGCGAATCAGGCTGCGGCAAGAGCACCCTGGCCCGGGCCATCCTGCAACTGAACCCGGTCACCGCCGGGCAGGTGCTGTTCGACGGCATCGACATGACCCAGGGCCGCAAGGTCGATATCGCCCGCCTGCGCCGCGAGACTGCGATGATCTTCCAGGACCCGTACAGCGCGCTCAATCCAGGCCAGCGCATCGGCCAGATCCTCGCCGAAGTCCTGCAGGTGCAGCGCAAGGTGCCCGCCGAGCGGATCCCGGCGCGGGTCGACGAACTGCTCGAGCTGGTCGGCCTGCACCCCGGGCTGGCCGCACGCAAGCCCGGCTCGCTCAGCGGCGGCCAGTGCCAACGGGTGGGCATCGCCCGAGCCCTGGCCATCGAGCCGCGGCTGATCGTCGCCGACGAATGCGTCGCCGCCCTGGACGTGTCGATCCAGGGGCAGATCATCAACCTGCTGCTGACGCTGCGCGAACGTATGGGCCTGGCGCTGCTGTTCATCACCCACGACCTGGGCGTGGTGCGCCGGTTGTGCGACCGGGTGGCGGTGATGTACCTGGGGCAGATTGTCGAGGAAGGCCCGGTGGACGAGGTGTTCGACGCGCCCCATCACCCCTACACCGCCGCGCTGATCCAGTCGATCGCCGACATCGACCCGGCCCGCCGCCTGCCAGAACGCCCCCTGGCCGGCGAGCCACCGAGCCCGCTGCACCTGCCGTCGGGTTGCGCCTTCCACCCACGCTGCCCGCAGGCGCTGCCCACCTGCAGCGAAACCGCGCCGCCCAGCCACTCACAGGGTGCCCGGCGCCATGCCTGCATCCATCCGCGACCGCCGTACTGACACAACAACCATGACCATCAAACGGAGCTTGAGCATGAAACCCACAGCATTGAAGCTACTCACCGCCGCCGTCCTGGCCGCCAGCACCCTGGCCACCGGCACAACCCTGGCAGCCGGCGTGCTGACCATCGGCTGCCGTGAGGAGAGCACCACCTTCGACCCGATCAAGAGCGCACAGAACCGCGACAGCTGGGTCTTCGCCAACGTCTACGACGTGCTGATCCGGGTCGACAACAGCGGCACCCGGCTGGTCCCGGGCCTGGCCGAAAGCTGGAAGGTCTCCGACGACGGCCTGACCTACACCTTCAAGATCCGCGAAGCCAAGTTCTCCGATGGCTCGCCACTGAGCGCCGGCGATGCGGCGTTCTCCCTGCTGCGCATCCGCGACAACCCCGGCTCGCTGTGGGCCGACTCCTACAAAATCATCGACAAGGCCGACGCCCCGGACGAGCGCACCCTGGTGGTGACCCTGAAGAGCAAGTCGGTGCCGTTCCTCTCGCAACTGGCCACCGCCAACGTCTCGATCCTGTCGAAAAAGGCCATGGACACGATCGGCGAGGACGCCTACGCCCAGGAGCCGGTGACCTCCGGTGCCTTCAAGGTCAAGGAGTGGCTGCGCGGTGACCGGGTGATCCTGGAAAAGAACCCGCACTTCTGGGAGGCCGACAAGGTCAGCCTGGATGGCGTCGAGTGGATCTCCATCCCCGACGACAACACCCGCATGCTCAAGGTCCAGGCCGGCGAACTGGACTCGGCGATCTTCGTGCCCTTTTCCCGTGTCGATACCCTGCGCAAGGACCCGAGCCTGACCATTCACATCGACCCGTCGACCCGTGAGGACCACCTGCTGATCAACCACGAGAAGGGGTTGCTGGGCCAGGTCGAGGTGCGCGAGGCTATCGACCTGGCGATCGACAAGAAGGCCCTGGTGGACACAGTGACCTTCGGCCACGGCGACGTGGCCTATTCGTACATTCCCAAGGGCGCGCTCTATCACAACGCCAACAACCTACAACGCCCCTTCGACCCGGCCAAGGCCCGCGAGCTGCTGAAGAAGGCTGGCGCCGAGGGGCTCAAGGTCAACTATGTCGTCAACGCCGGCAACGAGGCCGACGAGCAGATCGCCGTGCTGGTGCAGAAGCAGTTGGCCGATGTCGGCATCACCGCCAACCTGCAGAAGGTCGACCCGACCCAGAGCTGGCAGATGCTGGTCGATGGCGATTACGACCTGTCGGTGATGTACTGGACCAACGACGTGCTGGACCCGGACCAGAAGACCACCTTTGTGCTCGGTCACGACACCAACATGAACTACATGACCCGCTACCACAACGACAAGGTCAAGGACCTGGTGGCCGCGGCCCGGGTGGAGATCGACCCGAGCAAACGCAAGCAGATTTACCAGGCACTACAGAAACAGGCCAAACAGGATGTCCATTGGATCGATCTGTACTACAGCCCCTACATCAATATTTCGCGCAGCAATATCCAGAACTTCCTGCAAAACCCGCTGGGGCGCTTCACCCTGGAAGAGACAGTGAAACTGGAAGCCGGTGAAAAAACCGCGCAAAACTGAAGCCGCCAATACTGGGGCTTGCAACCGTCACGGTGTTGGCTGTCCAGAGGCTCGTTGGACCTGATCAGGTGGTGGCCAGGGTGTTGGAGTGTGCTATTGCTCGGCACCTGCAGCCGCCCTGGTCAGCTTGTGTCGGTGATGATTGATCCAATCCAGTTTAGCTTTTGACGTGTGCCACGCTATCACCGGCTCTGGACTGACGACGACAGCAAAGTAGTCGCCTATCCTGCGCGCTGGGCGCGTTCCGATTCATCCAGATGCTCTAGCAGCATCGCTATCGTCGTATCCCGCAGCTTGATTGCCGCCGTCCAGTCCGGCCCTTGCGCCAACAGCGGGGAGCAGACGTTGACGTGGATTGCACCGTAACGCGGGAACCACTGACCGTCACGCAGCACCCTGCGCGTGCCGCGGATTGCGACCGGCAGCAGCGGCACGCCGGTACGCGCGGCGAGCACGAAGGCGCCCATGTGGAACGTTCGCAAGCCCGGCTCGCGGGTGAAGGTTCCCTCGGGAAAGAACACCAGCGGCTGGCCAGCCTCTAGCGCCTCGGCCAGGGGCCCGGTGTCCGCAGCGCTGCGCTGCAGGTCGAAGCGTTCGACGAAGCGGGCACCGAGCTTGCGCAGGAACCGGCCGGCGACCCACTGTCCAGCCAGTTCGCGCTTGGCAACGAAGCTGAATCGCGGCGGCAGGACCGCGCAGAGAATGACACCGTCGAGGTAGCTGGCATGGTTTACGGCCAGTACGCTCGCCCCAGACTCAGGCAGGTGCTCCAGCCCCGTGACGCTGAACGGCACACCCGTCAACCACACGAACAGCCGTGCGGCCGCGCGGGTAAAGCTGCGGCACCAACGCTGGCGCGGCAGGAGCGCGACGCCCAGCCAGGTCAGTGGGGTGACCAGCCAGAACAGCAGCCAGATGTAAGCGGCATATAGCGCCGTGCGGCCGCTCCGCCAACTGCGACTGAAATGCCCGCGTACGGCCTGCAGCACCAGGCGCAGCAACTGGCGCCACACAGCGAGGTGTGGCCGGCCTACTTCACCGCGCTCATACAGTTCACGACTGGCAGCACGGCGAATTTTGCCGCTGGAGGTTTTCAGTACGCTATGCGGCGGTGCCAGCACGATATCGTCGGGCGACACTCCGGTGAGGTCGACCACGATGCGGTTGACCTCCTGCTGCAGGCGTTGCCGCGCGGCAGCTTCCTTCTCGTAGCTTTCGGCCAGCACCACCAGGCGCTCGGTGCCGGTGGCCGGGTCAGGACTGCCGAACACCGCAATGCAGCCTTTGCGCAGACCGGGCAAGTTGCCGACCGCCGCTTCGACATCGTAGGGGTAGATGTTGCGCCCGGCCCGGATGATCAGATCCTTGGCGCGGCCGGTCAGGTAGACCTCACCAGCGGCCATGTAGGCGAAGTCGAGCGAGTCGATCCAGCCATCGCGCAACACCCGGCGGGTCTCTTCGGGGTTACGGTAATAGCCTCCGGTGGTAGATGGCCCACTGAATTGCAGGTGACCTTCGCTGCGCTCGGGGAGTTCGACCCCGCGACCATCGACGATGCGAATCTGATGCCCCGGCAACGGCCGGCCGCTGGAGACAAAGCGCAGCGTTGCGCTGGCGTCCGCTTCGGCGGGCAGTGCAGTGCCACGGGTCTGGAACGCCTCTCGCTGCACCCGGTCGATCAGCGGCCCTCGGTCCAAGGGAGGAAAGGCCACGCCCAACGTGGCCTCGGCCAACCCATAGACAGGCGTCAACGCCGTGGGCGCCAGGCCGTAGCGTACGAAGCGCTCGGTAAAGCGCTGCAAGGTATCCGGACTGACCGGTTCGGCACCGTTGAAGGCCAGGCGCCAGCTGCTCAGGTTCAGGCCCTCGAGGTCACTGTCAGCGAGTTTGTTCAGACACAGTTCGTAGGCGAAATTGGGCGCCGCCGACAAGGTGCCGCGCAAGCTATCGATGGCCCATAGCCAACGCTCCGGCCGTGCCAGGAAAGCCAGCGGTGACATCAGCACCAGGTTGTAGCCGTAATACAGGCTGCCCAGCCAGGCACCGATCAAGCCCATGTCGTGGTACATGGGAAGCCAGCTGACGAACACGTCCTGCGGGCCCACCTTCAGCGCCCTGCCCATGGCGCGCAGATTGGCCAGCAGATTGGCATGGCTGACCATCACGCCCTTGGGCTGGCCAGTGCTACCCGAGGTGTACTGCAGGAAGGCGATGTCACCCGGTTGCCGCAACGGTGTGACGCACTCGCCCCCCTCACCCATCAACTCGGCCACGCTGGCGATACGGACCAGGCTCGGGACCTGCGGCCGGAGCAGGCGGGCGAGCAGCTTCGCTTGCGTCACGGTAATCAGCACTTTGGCCTCGGCGTTGTGCAGGATGCCGGCCTGGCGGCGCAGATGCTCCTCTATCTGCGACAGGCGCGGCGGTGGGTAGATGGGCACCGGCACCCCACCGGCCAACAGGATGCCGAGAAAACCCTGGAGAAAGTCGCGGCCTGTGGGCAGCATCAGGGCCACGGTCTGACCGGCCCGCAAGCCACTGCGTTGCAGCCCTGCGGCAACGGCCAGGGCGCCCTGGTGCAAGGCGCCATAGCTGATCGCTTCCTGCTGGTCACGTTCACCTAGCAGGCGCACGTGGAGATGCTGCGGCTGATGACGCACATGCCAGTCCAGTACCTCGATCAGGGTCCGCGCGGCGTCCGGCGTCTGCCCTGCTGCTGTCAGGGCTTCGCCAGCGTCGCTGGCGGGCAACGGACGGACGGCCTCGGCGCCATGACGGCTGTGCAGCACGCGCAGTACATCGGCGGGGGTGTCCGCCGAGGCGAACAGGTGTTCTGGTAAGCGCACACCGAATTCGTGCTCGATACGTGACCACAGTTCGACTCGAGCCAGGCTGTCTACGCCCAGGTCCCGGTCCAGCACGCTGTGCAAGGTAACGTGCAACCCTTCTGCCGCTTGCGGGTGCAGCTCGACCACGGTGCGCTGGACAATTTCGAGCAATTTTTCCGCGCCCCCATCGTAATGGGGAACGGCGCGGGGGTCTGGAGGCGGACGAGACATCGGCGGCCCCTCATGACAGGAAACTTTGCGTATAAATCCTTGCCAATTGCCATTATACGCTCGCAGGAAGGGTGGGCCAGGGCTAGGCTCAATACCAGTCGGTTAAGGACGTTGAGACGAACATTGCACCTGTGGCGAGGGCTTTATCCTCGCCACAGCCCTGTAGAGGGATCGCCATGCCAACCAGCCTTGCCCCCGGAGTGACACGCCGAGAAATCTGGGCCTGGGCGATGTTTGATTTCGCCAACTCCGGTTACACGACGGTGGTGATCACCGCCGTGTTCAACGCCTACTTCGTCGCCGTGGTCGCCAAAGGCGAAGCCTGGGGTACGCTGGCCTGGACCAGCGCCATAGCCCTCTCTTACGCCCTGATCATCCTGAGCGCGCCGCTGGTTGGCGCCTATGCCGACGCCTTCGCCTGCAAGAAACGCCTGCTGCTGTTCAGTACGGTCGGTTGTGTCGTATTTACCGCTGGACTCGCACTGGCAGGACCCGGGGAACTCGGTGTCGCGATTCTTTTCATCGTGCTATCCAACTTCTGTTTCGGCAGCGGCGAAAACCTGATCGCCGCCTTCCTGCCCGAACTCGCCCGTGTGGAGGCCTTGGGCAAGGTGTCCGGCTGGGGCTGGGGATTCGGCTATATCGGTGGCCTGTTCAGCCTGGGCGCCTGCCTGGCCTTCGTCAGCTGGGCCCAGGCGCAGGGCCAGACTGCGGCGCAGTTCGTGCCGGTGTGCATGCTGATCACCGCGTCCTTGTTCGCCGTCGCCAGCCTGCCGACCTTCCTGTTCCTGCGGGAGCGCAGCCAGCCGCAGCCCGTGTGCGGCGACATGCCTATCGCGCAAGCGGTGCTGGCGCGCTTCGCGCAGACGCTACGCGAAGCCGGGCGCTATCGCGACCTGCTGCGCTTTCTTGCCTGCACGGTCTGCTACCAGGCCGGTATCTCCGCCGTGATCACCCTGGCTGCCATCTATGCCAATCAGGTCATGGGCTTCAGTACCCAAGACACGCTGCTGCTGATCTTAGTGGTGAATATCACGGCCTCCATCGGTGCGGTGCTGTTCGGTTGGCTGCAGGACCGCCTCGGCCATCGCGCCACCCTGGCGCTGACCCTGCTGGGCTGGCTGGGCATGGTCGCTCTGGTCTGGGTCGCGCGCGGCCCCGGGCTGTTCTGGCTGGCCGCCAACCTTGCCGGTCTGTGCATGGGCGCCAGCCAATCGGCCGGACGGGCGATAGTCGGCCTGCTTGCGCCGCCGACACGGCTGGCGGAGTTCTTCGGCCTCTGGGGGCTGGCGGTCAAACTGTCGGCAATCCTCGGCCCCATGACTTACGGCCTGACCAGTTGGCTGTCCGCAGGCGATCACCGCCTGGCGATGCTGATTACTGGTAGCTATTTCGTCGTCGGCCTGCTGATACTGGCCGGGGTCGACCTGGAGCGCGGGCGGCAGGTAGCTGTCAGCCGTACCGAGAGTCTCAATCAGTGATGAACACTTGACTGGCTGGCATTAGCCACGCCCGCGCAACAACACGGCGGCCCTCACCCGCTGCCTGCCGAAACTGCTGATGCGCGCGAACTCGGCATGGCTCACCGGCAGGTGCTGGCAATCCAGACTGCGACGGTGGCGGCTGTGGTCCACATCGGGGTCATGCAGGTACACGAACTCATCATCGCAGCCAGTCACCAAGATCCAGTGCGGTGCCTTGAGACGCGTGAAGCGGTAGCTGCTAATCAGCACGAGCGGCCTGAACCCCGCCTGCAGCGCCGAACGCACATCAAGGCCGGGCGCCAGGACCTGTTGCACGTCGGTCTCACTCAGCGCCTCGACAAAACCGTCCTCCACGAGCTTCATGACGGCTTTTTTTTGCGCGCTGCGCACGCCATCGAGAAACAGCGAGTCGGCCTGGCTGAGCACCATGCGCACCTCGAACCCCCGACGCCAGGCCGCGAGAGCAAGACCCTGCGGGCTGCAACCGCCGTGGCCGGCGGTCATGAAGATGGTCGTCGCCTCACGCCAGAGCTGGATTTCTTCGGTCCGCAGCAGTGACCGGCCGCGCTCGATAGCGGCCATGGCCATCAGCAGGCAGGCCGCTCCGCAGGTGAACTCGGTGGTTTGCGCGTAGTACGGGACTTGCCGGGCAGGCGCCGGCGCATTGCGCAGGATACGCTTTTCATAGCGCAGCGCCTGGCTGTGGTCTTCGTAGTAATCGTCGACCACGGCGAAGCGTTGATAGCCATTGCTCTCGTACAGACTGACGGCCGCCGGGTTGTCGGTACGCACCTCAAGGCGAAGCCAGGCGCAATTGCGCTGCAGCGCGCTGGCCTGGGCCTGTTCCAGCAGCCGCTGGCCCAGGCCATGCCCGCGCCAGGCTGGGCTTACGGCAATCGAGTACAGGCGTGCCAGTGAAGTGCCGCGGTGGAACAGCAGCAGCGCGTAGCCTGCCAGTTTCCCCTGCTGCTCGGCGACAATCAGACAGGCATTGGCACGTCGCACCATCCAGTTGAAACTGCGCGTGCTCAGGCGATCGAGGGTGAAACAGTCCTGCTCCAGGGCGACCAGCGCATCGATATCGGCCACCGATGCAAAGCGAAAATCAAAAACCATGGCAACACCGTAATGTTTGAGTAACGAACCGGGACAGGTCGGAAAACCCGTGATTTATTGAAGGGGCATCTTCTTCAACAGGGATCGAATACTCATGTCAGCGGTGCAAGCCAACGTGGCCGAAGTATTGGCCAAAACCGAAGTTTCCACAATAACCCTTAACGAGGAGCCACCCAGTAAACTTCGCGCCGGTAGCCGGTTGCTGATACTGGTGGAACGCAAGGAAGATTGGGCGAGCTACCTGCCCAGCGAGAGCTTGATGCTTGCCCAGGACTACCTCGAACACAGCGACGACGTGGCCGGGCGCACACAGGTGATCAACCTGTGCCGCAACTACAAGTACCTGGGTCAGGGCTACTACTGCTCCTTGCTCGCCGAGGCACGCGGACACAAGGTGCTCCCGTCGGTACGCACGATCAGCGAACTGACCCGCAAGTCCCTTTACGGCGTGGGGCTTGACGACCTGGAGCGCACTCTGGAGCGGGCCCTGGCCAACCATCCCTATGGCAGCACTGAAGCCTTCACCCTCACCCTTTACTTCGGCCGTACCGCCATCGAGCCCCTGCAAGAGATCGGCCGCCAGCTGTTCGAGTCGTTCCCCTGCCCCATCCTGCTAGTGGAATTCCGCCGCGCAGATGTCTGGCAAATCGCCGGCATCAAGGCCGGTACCCTGCACAAGCTGCGCGATGAGCAGCAGCACTTCTTCGCCGACGCCCTGGACGCTTTCAACCGCCGCATCTGGCGCCAGCCCGCCTCCAAACGCCTGGCGCGCTTCGACCTGGCGATCCTGCATGACCCGGCAGAAGCGCTGCCGCCGTCCAACGCCCGGGCGCTGGAGCAGTTCATCGAGAACGGCAGACAGCTCGGCATCGACGTCGACCTGATCGAGAAGAAGGACTACGCGCGCCTGGCCGAGTTCGACGCGTTGTTCATCCGCGAAACCACACGGGTGGACGACCACACCTACCGATTCGCCAAGAAGGCCGAAAGCGAAGGGTTGGTGGTGATCGATGATCCCTCTTCCATACTGCGCTGCACCAACAAGGTCTATCTGGCCGACCTGCTCAAACGCCACAGCCTGGGCGCGCCGGCGACGGAAATCCTTTACAAGGACCGGCCGCAGGAGCTCGAACTAGTGGGCCGCCGCTTAGGTTTCCCGCTGGTGCTGAAGATCCCCGACGGCTGCTTCTCGAAGGGTGTGATCAAAGTCGCCGATGCCCAGGCGCTGGTGTCGGCGGCACAGGAGCTGTTCGAGCACTCGGTGCTGTTATTGGCTCAGGAGTACTGCTACACCGAATACGACTGGCGCATCGGCGTACTCAATGGAGAGGCGCTGTACGCCTGCCAGTACTTCATGTCCAAGGGACACTGGCAGATCTACAACCACAAGGCCCAGGCCGGCGAAGTCAACGGCCAGTGCCGCGCGGTCCCGGTGGAGCAGGCGCCGCCCGAGGTGGTGAAGCTGGCCGTCGACACCGCCCGGCTCATCGGCCATGGGCTGTACGGGGTGGACCTGAAGCAAACCGGCGACCGCGTGCTGGTCATCGAAGTCAACGACAACCCCAACCTCGATGCCGGCACCGAAGACGCCGTGCTGGGCGACGAGCTTTACCGGCGCGTGCTGCAGGCCTTCGTGCAGAGGCTCGAACGCAAACACCTAGGCCAGGCGTGGTAGGCGATGATCGAATGCTTTCGCACCGAAAACGGTGCCCTCCTTGAGGCTCCCGAGGAACAGGCCAGCGTCTGGCTGTGCGTTGCGCCGGACGCGGCCGAGCAGTCCCGGCTGTGCGAGCGCCTAGGGGTTGGCGCCCAGGCTCTGGAATCCTCTCTGGACCCAGATGAAGTGGCGCGCATCGAGATCAAGCCCGACCACCTGTTCCTGATCTGGAAGCGCCCGGAAAGCTTCGACGGGCGGGTGTTCAACGTGTCGTCGTTCGGCGTTGTGCTCAGCGAAAGACGCCTGGTGGTGATCTGTTCCAGCAACTCGCTGCTCGCCAGGGTGGACCTTCAGGCCGGCATGAGCACGCCGTTGGAAGTGCTGATGGCGATGCTGGCCGAGAGCGTGCATCACTACCTGGGCCACCTGCGGATCGTCAAGCAGGTGGCCCGCGAGATCCAGCTGCAGTTCGGCCGGACCATGGACAACCAGCACCTGGTGCAGATGTACAGCTTGAGCGAGAGCCTGGTCTATTACGTCAATGCGATTCAGAGCAACGGTGCCGTGCTGGCGCTGCTGCGCAGCCATGGCCAGAAGCACGGCTTCGGGCCCGACCAGTTGGAGGCGCTCAACGACCTGATCATCGAAAACGAGCAGAGCTACCAGCAGGCGAAGATCCACGCCCAGGTCTTCACCAATCTCATCGAGGCCCGCGGAAACCTGGCCAACAACGGCATGAATCACGCCCTGCGCAATCTGACGCTGATCAATGTGGTGTTCCTGCCGTTGAACCTGCTGGCCAGCATCGGAGGTATGTCGGAGTTTAGCGTGATGACCGCCGGCATGCCCTGGTGGCTGTCGTTCCCGGCACTGCTGCTGGGCATGGCGGTACTCGGCGGGGCCATGGCCGTGGCGTTGCGGCGCATGGCATAAGCACTTGCCCCGCGGGATCAAAACTGTACGAAAGCTAAACCGTGACTGGTGTTTGGATCTCTTATGAACAGTCGACATCGCCCATTTGTTCATCGCATCCTCCGTGTACCCACCCTGCCCGCTCTTCATTCACAACTTGTAGCCGATCTGTCGCAACAAGCCCTTGCGCCACAAAATGTCTTCGTCGCCTTCAATGCCACCGGCACAGAAGCCATCCACTACGCCCAGGATTGCGCGCCCCTGTTCCGTCTCGGCGAGGATCACTTCCGTGGGATTGGCGGTTGCACAAAAAATCCGGCACACCTCCGGAACCATCTTGACGGTGTTCAACACGTTCAGCGGATAGAAACCGTCGCCGAGAAAAATGATGAAGCTATGGCCAGCAGCGATGGCTTGTGCGTTTTTCCGGGCAAGTTCGATCATCGCGGTGTCGGTGCCGGACCAGCGCACCAGGCATTTGCCGGACGCTTCACAAAAGGCCACGCCAAACGGGATACCCGGCACGGTATTTACCAACGCTTCATGGATGTCCTCGACGGACTTGATGAAGTGCGTCTGGCCCAAAATGAAGTTCGTCGCTTCCGGCTTGTCGATTTTCAACGTGATGAGTTGCATCTCAAACACCTCCTTTCACGATGTGGGTAGCAGATACTGGCAATAGACCAAGTTTAGCTACTCAGGGGGGAGGTACAGCCGTTTAGGCACCTGCCTGTCCCACCACCACGGAATGGGCGCTGAAGCAGGTCTCGATCAACTTCCACTGCCCATCGATGCGCCGGTAACGATCCAGGTAAATGCCACCCAGTTGCCGCGTGGCGCCGCTCTCGCCATCCAGGTTGAAGTAGTACAGTGCCCAGCGCCCCTGGGCTTCGTCGTCACTGGTCAATTGAATTTCCGGGTTGGCGCCGTGGTGCAGGTCAATCACCCGGTCCTGGCAAGCCAGTTGCTGATAGAGCGCCACGAAGCTGTCGCGATCGCGAAAGACTCCTACCGGGCCGTAGTCGATCAGGATCTCGCCTTCGGCAAAGCAGTCGCGGATTACCGCCACTTGCTTCAGGTCACAGGCATTGAAATAGCGGTGCTTGAGCTGGCGAATGGCGTCGAGCGCCTCCAGGTGGGCAATGCGTTGTTCCAGGCTCATTCGGCAGACCTCGCACTTGGGGTGAGTTGAGTCTATCGAGCCGCGAGCGAATGCTGATCGTCTGTTGGGACTAGCTGTAGCGATGCGTTTGGGCAGGCGTCAGCCAATCGCCGCTTCAGTAGTCTGTTCGGAGGATTCCGTTAATTTGCTTTGACCCCAGCATGGCTTCGAGTCGATACCCCGCCCGTTCATTGAACAACTGCGAAGGAACTTGATCGCCATGGAAAAAGTCATCTACCTGCTCTGGCGCGACACGCAGACCCCGCGCGAAACCTTCGCCCGGCAACTGCGCAACGAACTTGCCGCGCAACTGCAGGCCCTGGGTGCCCAAAGGCTGCAACTGAACCTGGCCGACACCGACGTCACCCCCGCGGCAGGTTTGCGCCAGGAGAACAACCGGCCTCTGCCGGATGCCAGCCTGTCGCTGTGGCTGGACAGCGCCAATGCCAGTGCCAGGCATCCGTTTGACACGCTCATCCTGGAGGCAACGGCCCGTATGGCGGCCTATCTGGTGTGTGAGTCTGAAGCCATTCGCAACACGCGCTTTCCCTGCGCGCCCGGCGAACGGACCTACGGTTTCGCGCAGATCGCCCTGCTGACTCGCCCTCCTCGCCTGACCCCGCACGCCTGGCTGGACATCTGGCGCAACCACCACACGGCAGTGGCCA
Organism: Pseudomonas sp. JV241A; assembly: GCF_900275665.1. Classification (NCBI taxonomy): domain Bacteria; kingdom Pseudomonadati; phylum Pseudomonadota; class Gammaproteobacteria; order Pseudomonadales; family Pseudomonadaceae; genus Pseudomonas; species Pseudomonas sp. JV241A. Next base: position 109,334 of record NZ_OPYO01000019.1, on the reverse strand, counting down.
TCGATACCCAGGACAACTTCCAGTACGTGCAGAATCTGGTGGTACAAGTGCTGACCCACGGCGCCCCGCCCATCGACGCCATCGTCGAAGAGTGCTTCCCGCCCGCGGCGATGACCGATCCGCTGGCCTTCTTTGACGCGGTCGGCGATGAGGCAAAATTCCAGCGCAACCTGGCGATCATGATGGACAGCTGTGCGCGCTTTATCGATTTCGACAAGATCGACGTGCTGCCCACCAGTCAGTATCGCCTTTAGCGCTGGTCAAACAGGTTGGCGGTAACCTTGAGCTGTGCGGGAATCGGTGACGTCACGGTTTCAAAGATGCGCCGGTAGCCTGTCACAACGATTATCCAGCGCCCGTCACGCTTGACGTACTCGTCCTGGTACAAGGCGGTACCGTGCAGCATCCAGTCGCCCTCAAGGTCGATAGCGTGATCTTCCAGGTACCAGGTGCCGCGGGCCGTGTCCGGCCCCAGGATCTCGATCTGGGGATGATGCCCCTGGTGTTTGCACAGAAACGTGGGGCGGTCGAGAATCGCCTTGAGCCCTCCAATAAAGGCCGCCCGGCTGTTGAAGCTGTATTTGCCGCTATCCAGGGCGGTGGTCAGGTCTTCAGCCAGGCACTCCTCCAGTGCCGCCCAGTCATGGCAGTCAACCGCGCGAAAGTAGCGGTACTTGAGCTGCTTGATTTGCTCGATCTCGAGAATGTCGTCCAGGGTAATGGCCATCAGTGGTACTCCTGTCGCTGGGGAGGGATCGCCCACAGGATAGATCGATGCCCACGGGCGTCATCGTCCGGCCGGACTACGACGCTCCACGCCCCGGCAGGGGCTAAGCTGGTACGATGGATCTTCGACTCTCAAGGTGAATGCCATGAGTGCCCTGTCGCTATCTGAACTCGATGCCGCATTGCCCGGCTTGGCCCGCAAGATCCGCGTACTCGATGCTCTGGCGTGGCCCGAGGGGGGCGAGGAGGTTTTCCTCGCCCAATGGCGTAGCGGCAAGGCGCAATTGCCCAAGGTCGAGTTCAGGCCGCGCGAACACAGCGCCGACATCGCGGCGCTGGACAGCTTTGTCGAGCATTGCGATCAGGGGCATCCGGCGGGCCGTTTTCTCGCCAGGACCGCGCACAGCTATGCCACGGCCGGGCGTATGTTGGGGGCCATGGGTACCCCGGCATTTACCCGGTACTCTTCGGCGCTGTACCGACGCCCGGACTTTTACTACCCCAGGCAAAAGCTGAGCATGCTGGACGCCGCCCATTTTTTTCTGAAAACCACCGACGCCCTGTTGGGTGGCAACCATATTCCCCCCAGCCCTGCCGACATTCCGGCCGATGTGTTTGCGGCCTGGCTGCAACCGGAGCTGGACCGCTTTTTTGGTGCAGGCCAGATCAGCATCAAGCTTGAGCCTGGCCTGGCTGCCAAGGCAATTGCCGGGACAAGCCGCATTCGCCTGCGTGCCAGTGCCTTGTTCAGCGAACTGGACAAGCAGCAGTTGCTGCAGCACGAGGCTTTTGTGCACGTGGCCACCGCACAGAACGGTGCGCGCCAGCCCAACCTCAAATGCCTGGCCCTGGGGGCGCCACGCACCACCCAGACACAAGAAGGCATTGCCACGCTGGCTGAACTGCTCACCGGCAGCATGGATATCAACCGCTTGCGGCGCCTCGCCTTGCGCGTGCTCGCGGTGCAGCAAGCGCTCGATGGCGCCGACTTCATCCAGGTGTTCGAAGGCTTTCTCAAGGCTGGCCAGTCGCCGGAAGAGTCCTTGCGCTCAACGCAGCGGATTTTCCGTGGCGCCAATGTGCGAGGTGGTTCGGCATTCACCAAGGATGCCGCGTACCTGACTGGGCTGCTCGGCGTGCACACTTTGCTGCGCGTAGCGATCCGCGACAACCGCCCGGAGCTGGTCGGGCACTTGTTTGCCGGGCGCCTGAGCCTGGGCGACACCTTGCACTTGGCGCCGCTGTTTGAGTCGGGCTGGTTGGTGGGGCCAACCTTTATTCCGGCCTGGGCCAGCGACCTGCGGCGGCTCGCCGCCGGTCTTGCTTTTTCGGCCTTTATCGCCCGGATCAATCTGGATGTGCTCGACCTGCAACGGTTCATGGATGTTGAAGATGAACATGAAGTCGATGCATAGGCCGGTATAACGCCCGCGTCACAAACTACGCCCCAGCAACTGACCTGGCCAGCCATCCACGCTGAAAGCTGAAATCGGCTCATACCCGCAGGATTCATAGAAGCGCACCAGCGCCCTCTTCCCACCGCCATAGCAGTCCACGCGCAAGCGACTTACTCCCACAGCCCGTGCGCGTTCATCGGCAAAGGCCAACAGACGCCGACCCACTCCGCGAACCCGTGTATCACGCGAGGCAATCAGCATTCTCACATAGATCTCCGGCGCGCTAGCACAAGGCACATAGGGCATGGCCTCGCCCAGGACCAATGCGGCGCAAATCCTGCCTGCGCAATCTTCTGCCACCCACGCCTCAGGTAGCGTACAGGCTTCCGTCACCCGCTCAATCTGCCGAGGTGACTGTGACCATGGTTCACTGCCCCACTGCCCCACATTGCCCATGCCAACGAACCAGGCAATTACTTCATCAAAGAGATTCAACACCGCCGGCGCATCAAGTGCGCTGGCACGACGGATAACCAGGCTGTCCATTTCAGTCATTGCTCCCTTCAAGACTCCATCGTCAGCGCCACATCACACACGTCCCGAAGGAAATTCGGCGGCTGTGCTCAACTGCGCAATGGAGGGTTTTGGCCGGCCCCTCGAAGCGCCTTGTAGATCTCGGAGACCACCTGCATCGTTGCGTCTTCGATTGTTCCTTCGTTGCGGCATAAAACCCAGCCGTGATCGGCAATCGCTCGCTCGAACGCCTCGGTACTAGCGACTTGTTCCTCCAGCTTATGCATCACGGTACTGCTCAGCCCACGGCTTCGTGCCGCTGCCCTCGCCCATGAAACCTCTGGGGCGGTGACAACCCCGACATGCAGGTCTGGCACTCGCACGTTTCGATCCATGTTCAACTGTAGAATCTCTGCAAACGGGACTATCCGGCGAAACGCAGCATCAGACGGGTACCAGCGATCGATCAAGATGATGCTGTCTGCGGGCTGTTTAGTCAGCACGTGCTGGGAAATCCAATAACGGCTATCAGCGAAGCGCTCACACACCCCCAGCTCCAGATCCCGGCAGGGGTCTCTGACGAGTTTGTTCACCAGGGCCATTGTTTCACCCCTGTAGGGATCGCTTTTTTTCTCGCACAGTCGGATCACCTTCCTGTTGTCTGCCCGCAGTGCTTTCGTCACGGCCTCCAACAGTGTGGTTTTACCGGTGCCCTTGGGCCCATCGAGAGACACAAACAGCGGACGATTCATTCTTCAAATATCGATTGATGTATTGATGAACACTCTACTGGTTTCTGGCTGACGGGTCTCAGAATCTCGGGTTTGTGCCAAGCATCGAGCTGTAGCTCGAAGGCGAGACACCCATCACTGTGCGCAATGCATTGCTTCAGAGGGCGGTCGATGCAAACTGAAATGACGGGGGTCGGGGACCAACTTTTTCATAACGTGCTCCAAAGGTGCGGTGGAGCGACCACGCTTCGCTGCTAAACGAAGGGTGGCAGCTATACGCGGGTTAGCAGACCGGGCACCTAGAGCAAAACCGGCGCACCCGAAGGTGCCCCACGTACAGCCGCCATATAGCGGTTTCCGTTGAACTCTAGATGCGTGTTCGGACTGCTAAATCCGGTCATTGGATTTTCCAACGACGGCAGCAGCCTAGGGCCATGAAGGGCCCGGCACAACAGAGCAACGGCGCCGGAAGTATGATTCAGAACGGTCTGACAGAAAACACCTACAGCATCGCGATTTGTCGCAGATAGATGTGGGAGCAACTGACTTGTTTGCCCCTAAGATATGATGCCCGCCCGTCAGACAACTGGAAGCCCGATCCGCATGCTCAAACCCTTGACCCTCCTGACGCTCGCCTGTGCTTCTAGCTATGCCAACGCCGCGCCCAGCGACCTTGTCGGCGTCTGGCAAGGCACCCTCGGCAAGACCGCGATCACCGCCTGTTTCAACGCCGCCCCCGACAGCAACGGCAGTTACTACTACCAACGCTTCCTGACGCCGATCCAGCTTACCCGGGAAAAGGCCGGCGAACCCTGGGCCGAAGCCGGCAAGACGGGGTTCTGGCAACTGGACGCGCCCCAGGGCGATACGCTGGCCGGAACCTGGAGCAAGGCCGCAGGCGGCACGCCGTTGCCCTTGGCGCTGACGCGTTCAAGTGCCGAAGGCTGTGGTGGCGACGCCTATAACGCGCCAATGGAGGCGGCACCGCTACCGGTCAAGGTAGAGAAAGAAACCTTCGGCGAGCACGCCTATCAGGTCAGGACCCAAGGCGCCCAGGTGACCTTGAAGCTGGAGGGGGATGGCCCGGCTATCCGCAAGATCAATCAACACCTGGCACGTCTCGCGGTCAGCTCCGAGGGCCAGCAAGCGTTCTTCAGCGAGCGACGCGAATACCTGGGCCGCAGCGGCTCCGCCGACACCAGCGAGATCAGCGTCGCCCCCACGTACTGGTCGTCGCAGTGGATCACCGTCAGGTTTTACCGCTGGACCGCAGGCTATGGTCGCGGCGGCATCAGTTGGGGCCTGCATACCTGGAACCTGCAGACCGGCGAAAGCGTCGATCCCTGGACCTGGATCGGTGCGCGTTTTGAGTGGTACAGCCCCTACTCCGGGCATGTCAGCCTGCCGAAAGCATTCGCCAGCTGGCTCCAGACTCAGGCCACAGCGGACAGCGACTGCCCCGGCGTGGCGAGCTACGACTCCTACGACCTGAGTTTCGACGCCCAGGGCATGCGCCTGGCCAACCAGCCCACCGGCGATGGCTGTGACGTAGACGTGACCTTCAGTTGGAAGCAGGTGGAGCCGCTGCTGTCGCCACAGGGTCGGGCAGCGCTGCCGAGCTTGCAGGTGCCGTGAGCAACGCCTGGATGTAACCTGGTGCGCCATGTGGCGGGCATCGCGCCCAAGCATGCGCGGGAGAAGGCCAGATCCACCCGCAGAATCGCCAGCTGCACCATGCACTGCTTGAGCACCCGGCATCGGCTGGGCACTCAGGGCCTTGCATATCTGTTGCCGGGGCCTCAGAACGCCCAGTCCAGGGTCAGCCCGACCCCGTGGCTCTTGTCGCGACTACCCAGCAGTCCGTTATAGTCCAGGTTGACCCGGGCCTGGCGACCCAGGGCGATCCCCGCCCGTGCACCGACCACCGCCGCATCACGATCCAGGGACAGCGCCTGGACCGTGTAGGTATCGCCCTGGCCAGCGAAGGCCAGGTGCTGGTCGGCCCCGGTGGAACTCAGGTTGTGCTGCCAGCCCAGGGTGGCGGAAAGCTCCACCGCCTGGCCGCCGGACAATTGCAGTTGCTTGCCGGCGCGCATGCCCAGGGTCGAGAGCCAGGCATCCCGATTATCCTGCCCACCCTTGAGCGCAGCAGCGCCGCCATGTTCCTTGAAGCTGTCGCTGGCTATATGCACATAGGCCAGGTTGGCGAACGGCTCCAGCGCCATGCTCGGCAGTGCGACCTTCCAGGCGGCCTCGCCGAACACCTGAGTGCTCTGGGCATCGCGCTTGCTCTTCTGGCGATCGCTGACCTCGTTGTACTGCAGCTCGCGCTTGGTCTCGATCCGGTGCCAGCTATGGCTGCCGCCCAGGCTCAGGCGCATCTGCTCCAGTTCCTTGCCGGCATAGGCACCCAGGTGGTAGCTATCGACGCTGGCCGAGGAATGACGACCATCGCCCATGCTCAACGAACTGTCACTGTAGCCGGTGAAGACCCCGACGCGGGTGTCCTCGCTCATCTGCCCGTCAATCCCCAGCAACATGCCGCCAATGGAACTGCTATAGCGCGCCCGACCGGAATCACCCTCGGCCTTGCCCCAGGCCCCCAGGGCCTTGACCCACAGGCCGTTGTCCTGGCCTTCCACGGCCGGCGCGGCGGCGACGCCCTGCTGGCGGGTTCGCTCGCCCACGGCGTCGCGCAACTGGCGACTGTCGTTGAGCAGCAGGTTGCCCACCGCCGGGTGGATTTCCCCGGACAGTTGATCGAAAGCCTGCTGGGCGCTGCCGGCATTGGCCGACAACAGCAGGCTCTCGTAGACCGGGTTGCCCGCGCCGAGCTGATCGGCGGCCGCGGCCACCGAACGCTGGTTGGCGGTCAAGCCGACACTGGCGAAAGAAGTGGCGTTACGCTGCACCGCCAACTGCACCCCGCTGCCGGTATAGGCCAGGCCACCACCAAGGAACAGTGAGTTGGACTGCACACTGGCGAAACCGCCCTGCACGCCGCCCGCGGCCTCCAGGATGTCGAACTGACGCCCCACCAGGCTGGTTGTCCGCTGGGACTGCAGCGAAACCCCGGGGTTCTGCAGGTCCAGGGCCAGGTTCGCACCGTCCAGGGAAGCCTTGCCATCGCTGACCAGGCGGTCGCTGCCAGCGGCATCCACCTCTACGGCATAGGTCGAGCCCGGCTGGAAGGTCACGTCGGAACTCACGTGCAAGGTGCCGATGGAGTTGCCTGGCGCCACCACGCCGCCGGCGTTGGCCAGCAGCGCGCCGACCCGGCCATTGCCGCCCAGCACGCCGCCGGCATTGACCGTCACCGCCGATTGCAGCGAACCATTGACCGCCAGCCGTCCCTGGTTGACCAGGGTCGGGCCGGAGTAAGTGCTGTTACCGGTAAGCACCAGGGTACCAATGCCCTGCTTGGTCAGGCCGCCATGGCCAGCGATATCGTTGCTCCACAGGTCCAGCCCGCAGCCCAGGTCGTTGCAGCGCCGCTCGGTCGGCTTGCCGGCATCCACCAGGGCGCCGATACCCGGCAGATCGACCACGAACTGGCTCGGGCCGTAGCCACCGGCGATGCGGAACGCCTCGGGAATGTCCTGTTCGGTGACCAACATGCCCGGGCCCCGGAGCCCCTTGTCCAGGTCGATCATGCCCCAGCCGTACAAGGCATCGATGCCGGGCGCGCCCATGTCGGTGGCGGTGGTGCGCAGCACGCTGGCGATCTGTGCGCCGCTCATGTAGGGGAAGCGCTCCATCAGCACCGCCGCCGCACCGGCGGCATGGGGCGCGGCCATGGACGTACCGTTCTTGTTGGCATAGCCCTGGGTCAGGTCTTCCAGGCTGGTGCCGCCAATCACCGCGCTGTAGATCCGGGTGCCGGGGGCCGATACGCAGAGGCTCGCGGTATAGCCGCAACGGGAAGAGAACGTGCTGATCAGGTACGGGTTGGCGCTGCTGGTGTCGGGGTTCTGCTGTAACGCCGCCACGGTCAGCCAGTTGGGGGCAATCTCCGGCACGAAATAGCCCAGCCCGGCAATCGCATCGGGGTTGTTCAGGTTGTAGTCGTTGCCGGCGGCAAAGATCGTCATGACCCCGCTGCGGGCGGCGGCGATGGCCCCGTCATAGGCGCCACCGGGCATGGTGCCCAGCAGTGGCTGGATCTGCGCGAACTGCGCCCGGGCATCGTCCATGGTGAAATGCGGGAACTCCGGATTGCGCCCACCCTTGGCGAAACGATCGGTGATGCCGATGCCCCAGCTGTTGTTGATGATCCGCGCGCCGCTGGCCACCAGGCTGTCCCAGCCGGCCTTGTACACCGCGCCATCGTTGCCCAGGACGATGCCATCCTCGGGGCCGGGGTCGCCGTTGTCGGCGCTGATGATCTGCGCATCGAAGGCCACGCCGTGCATCGACACGCCGTCACGGTTGCCGGCGGCGATCCCGCCGACGTGGGTGCCGTGGGAACCGAGCTTGCCATCCGAGCCCACCGACGGGCTGCCGTCATAGCGGAAAACATCGCCGGCCTTCACCGGGATGTAGGGGTCGGTGTACTGGCGGATGCCGCTGGTGACCAGGGTCACCATCTTGTCCTTGCCGGCGAACTCGGGGTGCTGGGCGTATACCGGCTGGTCGAAGATCCCCAGCTTGACCCCCTTGCCGCTGTAGCCGGCGGCATAAGCGCTGTCGGCGTGGATCGCCCCAAGCCCCCAATCGGCCTTGAATTCGCTGCTGCGCCAGCTGCCGGCGTCGCCGAGGCGCCCACTCTCCACGTAGGGTGCGGCCTGGGCCGTGCCCATCAGCGCCGCCCAGCCCATCAATGCGCGACCCAGTGGGGCCAGGGACCAGCCCTGCCCGAGTGCGCTGTCATCCTTTCTGACTTGCTTCACTACGACCTTCCTTAGTTGCATTGATAAAAACCGCGTTGGTCAAACTCCGTATTGCAACGCCTGGCCGGCGAGCCCTTGGCCCCACCAGCGCCACAGCGCTTCAGAAACGCCATTGCAGGTTGAGTCCCGCGCCATGCTGTTGCTCACGACTGGCCAGGCGCCCCTGGTAGTCCAGGCTCAGGTCCAGGTCGCGGGTCAGCCCCACCCGTGCCTGGAGCCCCACCAGCGCGGCATCGCGCAAGGCCGGCGCAGTCTCCACCCGGAACGGCAGGTCGCTACCGGCAAAGGCCAGGTGCTCGCGATCCTGGGTCCCGCTCAGGCGGTGCTGCCAGCCCAGGCTTGCCGCCAGCTGCAGGTCTTGCTGCGGGCCCAGTTGCCATTGCTGGCGCCCACGCAGGCCCAAGGTGCTGAGCCAGGCATCACGCTGCTCGTCGCGAGCATGCAGCGCCGCGGCATCGCCCTTCTCATGGAAGGCATCGCGGTCCAGATGCTGGTAGGTCAGGTTGACGAAGGGCTCCAACTGCAGCGCCGGCAAAGCCAGGCGATAGGCCGCCTCGGCGAATAACTGCTGGCTGCGGGCATCGACCCGTGCGCGCTGGCGGCCGGACACCTCGGCATAGGCCAAGTCGCGCCGGACCTCGGCACGGTGCCAGCTGTAGCTGCCGCCCAGGCTCAAGCGCAACTGGTCCAGGTCGTGGCGGGCATAGGCGCCCAGGTGGTAGCTGTCGACCGTGGCCCGGGAGTGGCTGCCGCCCATGCCCAGGGAGCTGTCGCTGTAGCCTGCGGCCAGGCCGGCGCCGGTCTGCTCGTCAAGGTCATGGTCCACGCCCAGCAGCATGCCGCCCAGGGAACTGGTATAGGACTCGCTGCCCTGCACGCCCTCGATGCGTCCCCAGCTGCCCAGGCCCTTGAGCCAGAGCTGGGTCGAGCCTGGCTCGCTCGCAGTCGTTCCAGGCGCGTTGGCATTCAGTGCAGGACCTTGCACACGCTCGCCCAAGGCATCGCGCAAGACCGAGCCCTGGCTGAGCAGCATCGAGTCCAGCGCCGGGTAGATCTCCCCGGACAGCTGCCGCAGGCCGTCCCGGGCCTGGTCCGCCGAGGTCGAGAGCAGCAGGCTTTCATACACGGGATTGCCCGGTCCCAGCAGTTCCACGGCGCCGCCGCTGGCGCGCTGGTTGGCCGTGGCACCGACACTGGCGAACGTCGTGCCGCTGCGCGTCACGTCCAGCTGCACGTCGTTGGCCGAATAATCGAGTACGGTCCCCAGAAACAGGTAGCCGGGCTGGACCTGGGCGAAACGCCCGTTGACCCCACCCGCTGCCTGCAGGATGTCGAACTGGCGCCCCACCAGGCTGGATACCGGGCCGCCGGCCAACAGGTTCGGCTGCGCCTGGGGCACCAGGCTGAGATTGGCGCCACCGACACTGGCCTGACCGCCCACGACGAGCCGGTCGCTGGCCGTGGGCGAAAGCTCCACCTGATAGGTCGAGCCCGGCTGCAAGTCCAGGTTGCCGGCGACATTCAAGGTACCGATGGAGTTACCCGGGGCCACCACGCCCCCGGCGCTGGCAGTCAGAGCACCGATCCGGCCGTTGCCGCCCAGGGTAGCGCCTGCGTTGACCGTCACCGCCGATTGCAGGTTGCCGTTGACCGCCAGCAATCCACCATCGACCCGGGTCGGGCCGCGGTAGCTGCTGTCACCCGTGAGCACCAGCCAGCCGGCCCCGGACTTGACCAGACTGCCCTGGTAGACCCGCTGCGCGGCAGCCGCGTCCCGGGCCATGCCCAGGGCATAGTCGCTGCGATCCTGCTGGCTGGCTCCCGGTGCCAGGCCATTCTCCCAGCCGCGATCCTTGAGGGTCTGCTGCCAGGCTTGGCGTTCCGCGGCGTCCTCGGCCTGACGCTGTAGCAGGGCCTGGTCGGAGATACCGTTGCTCCAGATATCGCCCTGCCCGCGGCCCAGGGTGACGTCGAATTCACCCAGTAGCTGCCCGGGGCCGTGCAACGCCCGGCTCAGGTCCGGGACGCCCCAGCCCACACGGTCGCTGGGCCCCTGGGTCGGCGAGCCATCGAGCTGGCGCGAGGTGGTCAACAGCACTTGCAGGGCCTGCTGGTTGTTCAGGTAGGGATAACGCTCCATGACCAGGGCCAAGGCCCCGGTGGCATGGGGCGCGGCCATCGAGGTGCCGTTGTAGGTGGCGTAGCCGCCACCGGGCACGGTACTGGTGATCGCCGCACCCGGGGTCGCCAGGCACCAGTACTTGGCGATGCCGCACTGGTTGTATTTCTGCTGGTTGTTCTTGTCCAGGCCCGACACCGCCAGCCAGTGGCCTTCCAGCTCCGGCTGGAAGTACGGCAGCGCCGAGCGCACGCTGGCATTGGCATAACCGCTGTTGCCGGCGCTGAACACGTTGATCACGCCACGGCGCGCCACGTCGCCGGCGGCGTCGAGCCAGGTGTCCTGCTGGAAATGCTGGGCGTAGGCCGCGCGCAAGTCGCCCAGGGTCTGGTAGCTGACCCCCTTGGGCTGGCTGCCCCAGCTGTTGTTGATGGCCCGCGCACCGGCATCCACCAGGGCACCGTAGACCGCCTTGAAATACCGCGGATCGGGGCCGGTGCCGAACTGGAAACTGTCGTTGTGGTTGGTGTTGCCCACGTAAACCTGGGCATTGAAGGCCACGCCCTGCATGCCAACGCCATCACGGGCCGCGCCCATGGTGCCGGTGACATGGGTGCCATGGCTGTCGTTGGCGCCATTGAGCACCCCGGACACACTGAACGGGGTGCCGTCCAGGTACTGGCCGATGGCGGTAACCGCGTGAAAACGTCCGGGGCTGGCCTCGGGATGGGCGGCATCGAAACCCGAGTCCAGGGCGCCGATGCTGACCCCGGCGCCGGTGATCCCGGCGGCATAGGCCTGGCTCGCCTGCATGCGCTCCAGGCCCCAGTCCTGCTGGTATTCGGCCGACCGCCAGCTGGCGGGGTCGCCCGGGCGGCCGGTCTCTTGATAGGCCGCCGCAGCCGACAGCGGCAGCCCGGTGGCGAACGCCAGGCACAGGGTGCCCGTCAGCGTCTTGAGCTGATCACATCTAACATCCATGTCGATGACTTCTCTTGTTTTTGTTGTCGGGTCGCCCGTCCTGGGTCGACCAGTGTGTCGCTGCATTGCTCGGCCGCAAGCCAAGGAAGCAGCCTGCGGCTGCAAATATTGCTCCCACGTCGAATATCTGTGCAACACCTAGCGTCGAGTTCCGTGACGATAACCAGGTTGTCCGGCAAGATGGTGAAAAGCTCACACCCTGCACACAGAGCCGTGACAGGTGCGGCCCGCCATCCCCAACCACCAGCACACCCCGAGGCACCCCAGTCGATGGACCCGACGCACATCCACGCTCTGCAACGACTACGCAGCTTGATCCCCATCAGCCTGCGCCACGCCCAGATCCTGCTGGAACGCTGCGCAAGCAACCCCGAGCAGGCTGCCGAACTCTACAAAACCGAACTGCTGCAGGTGCTGGCGGACAAGTCCGGGCTGCCCCCCGATCAAGCCCAGGAATATCTGCACAACGCAGGCTATGACCTGAACCGCGCCTTGAGTGCTCTGGAACAAGCGCGCTTCACCCTGACCCGGCGCATCCTGCGCAAACATCACCAGGACAAGGCCCGGGCCCTGGACCTGATCGCCCAGGCCATCGAAACCGCCGAACAATTGCCACGCCAGTACTGGCTGGCCTTCGAGCGGCTGGAGCAACTGGCCCCGGCACCGCGCTGCTTGATGGTGCTCCACGAATGGCTGGCCTTCGAGGACTGGGAAGGCTTCGACAGTGCCCTGCACTTTCATCTGCCGCAGGCCATCGCCCAGTTCAGGCACCTGCAACTGGATGCCCTGGCGGACACCCTGGAACAGGCCGATCAGCGCCAGCGACAGCTACGGGCAGCCCATGCCGAGCGCGAAAGCCCCATCGAGCTGGCCGTGCAGGTCAATCAGGATCCGTTGTTCAACGCCTGCCGGGACAGTTTCAGCCAACAGCGGCTTCGGCTCGACGAGCGCCTGTACGAATGGGTGGAGCGCCATATAGAGCAGTTTCCAGCCTGAGCGGCGAGTTCGCATACGCGCACAAACCGCTGCTACCCCCCCCCCCCGAAACTCGCTAAACTGCCGCCCTCACCGAACACGGACCTCGGATCAAGCCCTCATGGAATTGCACTACAGCATCACCCCCGCCCATATCCAGGCCTGGTCAGCCTGGACAAAGCCCGCAGCGGCAAGAGCACCCTGGTCTGGGAACAGATCGCGCGCCTGCAGGAAACACCGGACTTCTACCTCGTGGCGAGCGCGGACATGGTGCGCCAGGGCGTGGCCTGTCTCATTGCCAAACACAGTGACCTGATGCCGGCCGAGGAATATCAGCAAGGGCTGCAAGCGTTTCTGAGCCAGTGCCCGGTGGCGCCCTCAGCGAACTGATCACAGTGCTAGCACTGCAGACCGATACGCTTCGAGCACTACCGCTCAGCACCTGCCCGCAAAAACACCTTGCAGGTAAAACAACGCCGACTATGCTGCCAAAACCAGCCCTAATGGCCATTAGCCTTGAGCGGGCCGACCTCCGGTTTTGCCGTCCGGGCATCGCAACGCTGATTAGCAGAAAGCTATACACCTGACGACGCAAGCGCGTTCGCCGCGGTGTTTCCCAGGAGGGAATCATGCCTGCCGCAGGACAGTACTTGATTGCAATCCCGGTCTACGACGGTGTCGACCTGCTCGACGTCAGCGCCCCCTACGAACTGTTCAGTACAACCCCTGCCCCCCCCTTCTTCAGTGGCGATCCTTCCGTCGCCAAACCGCCGGTCTACACCCCAGGCGCCGGAAGCACCTGCAATTGCGCTCTCGCCGAGAGCATCGCCAATGTGCTCAAGCGCACAGGCCCTTCCTGAGAGGCCTGCAGGCAGGTGCACACAGAGTAGCGCTGTCGCCGCGAAATGAAGTCCGGCCTCACCCCGGCAGACAGCACCCAACAGGAACGGAGGGAAATCTCATGAGTACTTCTCGTCAGGATGTCGCAAAACTCGGCCCAGGGTGGAACAAGGTATTACTGAACTACGCACTGGCCATGCAAGCGTTGGATGAACAGCCAATAGCGGACCGCAATAGCTGGAAATTCCTCGGGGCCATGCATGGATTTCATCCCCAATTATGGATCAACGAGCGCCTGATCAAGTCAGGTGCCCCGATTCCAGCGGATTTGACCAACCATACCTACGGCAATCAGTGTCAGCACGGCAGTTGGTATTTTCTGTCCTGGCACCGTGCGTATCTGTTTGCGTTCGAGGCAATCGTCGCCGCTAAAGTGAAGGAGCTGACGGGTGACGACTGGGCACTTCCCTACTGGAACTACCTCGACAGCAGCAACCCGCAAGCGCTGTACCTGCCCGATGCCTTTGTCGCCAAGACATTACCCGACGGAAAGCCAAACCCTCTGAACAAGTACCCTCGCCGCCCCGGAATCAAGGCGATCAAGCCTGTGCGCGGGTTCAGCCTTGAGGCGATGGATGAGAATGACTTCATCGTAGGTAACGGGACCCTGGGATTTGGTGGGGGGATTACCGGCAATTTCGTCCAGTTCGACGGGGTTGCCGGCGAGCTGGAGACCAACCCGCATAACACGGTCCATGGCCTCGTCGGAGGATACATGGGCAATGCCTTGCTCGCAGGTCTTGATCCGATCTTCTGGCTTCATCATTGCAACATCGATCGGCTCTGGGAGGCGTGGATGAACACGCCGGGCAAGACAATGGTTCGCGATCCGCTCTGGCTCAATGGCCCGGCAGACCGCAGTTTCATCATGCCAGTACCCGGAGACAATGCACCTGGAGTAACGTTCACCAGTAAGGACACGTTGAAAGGCGGCAAATTTTATCGGACCTATGATGATTTGATCATCGGCACGGGTGTAACGCCGGGAGTGCATGCTGTGGCACGCGTCAATATGGGCTCGCCCAGTAAACAAACCGTTCAGCCAATCGGCGCCAATGCCGCGGTCGTCAAGATCGGCGGGGCGCCGGTAGGTACCCATATTGACCTCGAACCGACAGCCGCCGCCAACAGCATGGCCACGATGGGCGCGACATCGCCAGGCAAGGAAGTGGCCCGGCTCTATCTTTCCCTGGAGTCTGTGCGCGGCTCCGCACCCTCGCCTCTGCTGGATGTGTACGTCAATTTGCCCGAAGGCGCCGACCCGGCACTTAGCCCTGACCGGTACGCCGGTAGCCTTACGCTTTTCGGTCTCAACGTTGCCTCGCAAACGGACGGCCCCCATGCAGGCAGCGGGTTGGGCTATACGATCGACATCACCGATCTGGCCCAGCGGCTGGCGGACGCCGGGGACTTTGATCCGAATCATCTGCGGGTGACCCTGGTGCCTGGAGAGCAGATAACCGATGAAGAACCTATAACCGTTGAACGCATAAGCGTGCTCAAGCGAAGCGGCATCGTCAGTTGAGGGGGCGGCCTCATGCGGCCAGGCCTGGTTTTACGCAGTTTCACTTATGCCCCTTGGCCAGTGCTTCTGGCCACGGCGGGATTCGGCCTGGCCCTTTCCATTTACAGCGACGCAAGTACAGAAGGTCCCGCGTTTTGCGTGGCCACCAATGGGCTATCGATCTTCACCAGCTGGCCCGCGGTGCTGCAAGCGGAGCTCGCGGTGAACCCGATCCACCGTATCCTGGCGGGTTGGTTGTTGATGCTGTTGACCATGATGCCGCCCCTTCTGGCGATGCCACTCATGCATGTGTGGCGCTCCAGCCTGCCAAACAGGCGAATACGTGCGAGCGCCGGTTTCCTGCTCGGCTACTGCGCGCCGTGGATGGCCGCAGGCCTGGTCCTGTCGGCCCTGGCGCTGTTGCTACAGATCACTGTCGTGGACAACGCCCTGGCAATAGCCCTGCTGATCGCGTTGCTTTGGAGCGCAAGCCCGTGGCACCGTGCGGCACTCAATCGCAGCCATCAACCGCGGCGAATAGGCCTGTTCGGTCGGGCTGCCGACCGAGATTGCCTGGTCTTCGGCATGACGCATGGGGCCTATTGTATTGGCTCGTGCTGGGCCTGGATGTTGGTGCCCGTTGTCAGCGGCGCCTGGCACATTCCGATGATGCTGTTCACTGGCGTCATCATGCTGGCTGAACGGTTCACGCCTCCTGGCCCTGCGCGCTGGTGCTGGCCCCGGTTTTTTTCACCCGCTCACCTTTACACCCTCCTCACCCAGCGCAATGCGGAGCGTCCCCATGGTTAGGCGTGTTTGTCTGGCAATCGGCGTCAGCACGGTGACGCCTGTCGCGAAACTGGCCCTGGACTTCGCCTATCTGGATGGAGCCGTTTTCGCCGCTCGCGCAATGGGAGAATGGGCCCTGCGCTCGGGTTTCGGCGTCGACAACGTAAGAGTCGTCGACGACGGCTCAACCGACGGCAAAGCGAACCCGGTCACACGAGAGCGGGTACAGCGGGCCGTCGATGAACTGTTCCCGGTGGGCGCCGAGGTCGTTGACCAGTTGATCCTGTCATTTTGCGGGCATGGACTGACCGGGGCGAACTTCGGCTCGATCTTTTGGCTGTTCAGCGACTCGCTGCACATGAAGTACCGTATCGTGGTCGATGGGTTCTATGAGGAGTTACTTCTGCACGGCGTCAAACGCATAACGCTTATTACCGACACCTGCCGCGAAGCGCCGCAGAGCCTGGAGCTGATGCGGCTTGATGGTGTACGCGGGATCGTTGTACAGGGCACTCGCGTTGACAGCCCCAGATTCGACCGCCTTGCATCCTGCCAGGACGGACAGCTCGGCTATATGGTCTATGACCCTGCCGCAGCCGCACCGGGCAAATGCGTGTTCTCTGGCGTCATCGCAGACATACTCTGGGGCCTGGAACCAACCGCCATCGAAAACGGGATGATAACCACCACGACGCTGGGTAAATGCGTTCGTTCGCGAACAACCGAGCGTGCAAGCCAGTACCACCTGAAACTCGATCCGCAATGCCAGGTCGATCCCGAGTCCGTGGTGCTTTGCGACACCACGACCCCGCAGCCAGGCCCTGCCGACCTGCAACCCTGGCCATCTGGAAGCAATTCGGCGGTCCTCGGCGCAGGTAAGACCGTTGGCGTAGCGGAATCCACCGAGCAAATCCTGGAGCGCGCAAAGACCAACCGCGCCTTCCGGGATCGCCTCCTCGGCAAAGGTTTCGGGCTCAAGCCTGTCCTGCCGAAGGGGCCAGACATTCACGCCCTCAAGATCACGGCTGAGTCGGTCGCCTTGGAGGTTGAACGCCGACTCATGGAAGTCAACCGTCCCGGCAGCGCGAACCTGATCGTCTGGGGCGATCAGGCGAAGCTCCTGTCCGAACCTGCGCTCAAGCCCCTCAGATCCGATCCCCCCTTCAACGCATTCCACGTTGATGACCACTGCAAGGGGATGCCTGTCCTGGTGGAGCTGGCCGATGGGCAATTTACCCCTGTCGTTCCTTATGTGGGTCTGTATGCGGTCGTTGCACCCAGCACCGACGGGGATGTTTTCCAGGTCTACGGAGCGCAAGGTTCCCCCGAAAGATATCGCGCGGCCCTGAGGGCCATCAATGAATTCGCCGCCGGCCGGCTTCGAGTCGACAGCCTTGATCGACTCGCCGCAGACCTGCGACACGAAAAGCACGTCGATCCGATGCTGGGCGTCATCTGCGCCTATCTCTACCGTGCCACGGCCGACTACGACAACATTCGCCGCATGGCCTATTTTTATGCTGCCCGAAACCAGGCGGTGCCCTATGACATCGCGCTTCTCGGGGCAATGCAGGTGACACGAGACAAGCATGGCGCGCTGCAATTGCATGTGCCGGCGGTGAAGGCTTGCCAATCGCGACAAGATGCGCCGGTACTCCCCGACTATGCCACGCAGGCGACAACCGCCACACTAGCCCGGATCGGCGGGCGATGCCCATGGCTCGGACTTGGCTGGGACTATGTCAAGGAACCTCGATTGGAGTGGGCCGCACTCGTCGAAGGGCTTGCTGATCATGCGGCGCGGGTTCGCCGCAGCGGATCGACCCTACTGCCTGCGGACTCGGCAAGACAGCTTGCAAAGGACTGGGGGTTGTTGCCGGGTTGATCCCCCCTTGCCCAGGCAATGTGCATTGACGAACATGGCGGTGAGTTGCAGCGCCTCGCGGATATCCGGTTTGACAATGCCATGCCGGTCAGCAAATTGCCCGGTCGCCGCTGTATCAAAACGGGTGGTCTGGATAAAGTCCAAGGCCTCGACGCTGGTATTCAATAACCGCGCGATGGGAGGCACGCTCAGGAGTATTTTCATCAGTCGCAGCGACAGGTGATGCTTCGGCGGTTTCACGCCAAGCGGTTGCGCCACCTGGGCCAGCAGTTCTCGCAAATGGGGTGTGCGCTCATCAAGGGCCAGCAGTTCCTGGCCAATCATCGCGTCATCAAAAGCGCAGGCTGCCAGCAGCTCAACCAGGTAATCCACGGTAACCAGTGGCAACCAGTGCTCGGGGCTACCTGGCACGGCCGCCAGCTTGCCCTGCACCAGGTTGCGTATCAGCGCCGCCAGGGGCTGTCCTTCAAGGATATGGCCGGTGCGACTGTGGCCGCACACTGTCGCGGGGTGGACAACGGTCATCTCCCCGCGCTGGGCCGACATGACCTGCAGGGTCGCAAAATGGGCCTCCAGCTTGCTTGCCTCATAACCACCGACCTGGCGGTAGACGGCGGGCCAGTCGGTCAGTTGCGGACGCTGGGGATCAATGCCGATGTTGCGCAGATGCGCGTGATTCTTCAGCATGTAGCCGCCGATCATCACCAAACGGCTCTTTTGCTCAGCGGCCAACAGCGCTACCTGCCTCGCCCCCTCGACGTTCACTGCGCGTGACTGTTGCAGCGACAGCCCCCACGCGAACTGGGCACCTAGATGAAACACGATGCTGGCCTGTCTTAGCCGTGCTCGGTCGGCCACACTCAGACCCAGTTCGCTCCGCTCCAGATCGCCGGCTACGGCAAACACCTGGGCGGCATTGCCCCCCAGCCTGGCAACTTGCTCGCGCAACTCAGCCAGTCGCTCCGGGCGACGCATCAAGACCCGAACCTTGTGCCCCTGGGCACTCAAATGGGCCACCAGATGCTGACCGATGAAGCCAGTACCCCCCGTGACAAAGCACTCCACGCTCATTTCTCTGCTCCTTGGTAAGGTGAGAAATCAAGCGTAAACTATCGACCCAACTCTACAGTCAAGCGATGTTTTCATGAGAATCGGCGAACTGGAAGCCCGCAGCGGAGCGAGTCGACACACCCTTCGTTACTACGAACAAATCGGCTTGATCTCACCCCAGCGGCGGACCAACAACTACCGCGTCTACACCTCGCAAACCCTGCAGGACCTGGACTTTATCCAGCGCGCACAGAGCATGGGCTTTTCCCTCGGGGAGATTGGCGAGATTCTCGATGCGCAGCGCAACAAGCTGATCGATTGTGCTGCCGGCGCGAAACTGATTGAAAAAAAGATGGCAGCGATCAAACAGAAAATCGACAGCCTCCAGAGTATTTATCGGTATCTGGACGAGGAACGCATCAACCTTGAGCGCAGTGCCGCCGAGCAAATTGAACTGCAGAAGCTCAACAGCTCTCCCAACTGACAGAAATCCTGTAGTAACGCGTCCGCACGCAAGCGCAAATCAAGGATTGGAAAACATCCTGATGCGTCATGGTCAGCGTTGAGCTGGCCACCTCCGGCAAGATTTCAGCGCGCGATATGAAGCACTGGATCGAGCAGTACGAACGTTGCGAAATCAACAGCCAGCCCGCACCCAAGGTCAGCACGGAATCATGAATCAGCTGATCGCCAGGCCGCTGGAGGCTGCCGGCTGGACTCGCCAGCGCAATGGCAATAGCGCCACGGCCTATCGTCTGAGGCAAGCGTAAGTCCAGCTCAGATGCTGGGTTTCTGCCTGAAGCTCACCGCCAGGCGGTTCCAACTGCTGATGGCGTTGATGACCATGGTCAGGTCGACTATCTCGGCATCGCTGAACTGCGCTTTCACCTGACGGTAAATCTCGTCCGAGACATCGCCCTGGGTCAGCGAAGTGAGCGCTTCGGTCCAGGCCAGAGCCGCCTTTTCACGCGCGCTGAAGAAGTCGCTGCTACGCCAGACGGCCACCGAATACAGCCGGCGATCCGTCTCGCCCAGGCGACGGGAGTCAATCGAGTACATGTCGGTACAGAAGGCGCAGCCGTTCAGCTGCGAGGTACGAATCTTGATCAGGTGCAACAGTTGCTGTTCGATGCTCAGGTCATTGGTCATGGCCTCCAGGGTGATCATCGCCTTGATCGCCTTGGGTGATGCCGAGTAGTAATCGAGTCTAGATTCCATCCGTTGGCTCCACTGTCGTTGTCGATCAACTGTAGGACGCGGTGCGCCCGCGAACCACAGCCAATAACCGGGAAAAACGCCAGACCAATGAGCCACCGGCTTCCGGCCTGGCGCCCGGCCACTAGTGCTCGGTGACCTTCGCCAGTTGCGCCGGAGCGGACCCAGGCGTATCCACCCAGCCGCCGCCCAGGGCGGTGATCAAGCGGACATAGGCCCTGGAACGCTCGCCCGCCACCTGCACCTGCGCACGCTGGGCATCGAGACTGCTGCGTTGCGCATCGATGCTCTCGAAATAGCTGGTCGAGCCATTGCGATAGCGCGTGTCGGCCAGCGCTGCAGCCCGCCCGGCAGCGTTGACCGCTTCGTCCTGGAAGGCCAGCTCGCGGTCGAGGGTGCGGATGTCGCTGAGGCTGTCCTCGACGTCCTTGAAGGCCACCAGCACCTGCCGCCGATACGCCGCCACCGCCCCGTCGTACCGGGCATTGGCCTTGTCCAGCCCCGCCTGATTGCGACCACCGTCGAGCAAGGGCATGTTCAGCACCGTGCCTAACAGCGGCCCGAGCACCCAACTGCGGCTCGACCACTTGAACAGGTCGTTGAGATCGGAGGACTCGAAACCACCCGAGGCGGTCAGCACCAGGCGTGGAAAGAACGCCGCCTTGGCGACGCCGATACGCGCGCTGGCAGCCGCCATTCGCCGCTGCGCCTGGGCGATGTCCGGGCGCCGCTCCAGCAGCTCGGACGGCAGCCCGGCAGGCACCTGCACCGTGCTTGAGTGCAACCCGCCGGCCGTCAGGCTGAACGCCGCGGGCGGCTTGCCGACCAGTACTGCCAGGGCATGATCCTGGCTGGCCCGCTGACGCATCACCGCTTCCAGCGAGGCCTGCGCCGATGCCAGCTCGGTGCGGGCCTGGGCCGTTTCCAACTCACTTCGATCGCCGGCATCGAACTGGCGCTGCACCATCTGCAGCGCCTCCTGGCGCAGGCCGATGGTCTGGGTAAGCACCGCGATCTCGCTATCCAAGGCACCCAGGCTGAAATAGCTGCGTGCCACATCCGCTTGCAAGGCCAGCAACACCGAGCGATAAGCGGCCTCCTCGCCCATGGCCTCGAGGGCGGCAGCCCGCGAGTTGTCGTGCAGTGCGCCAAACAGGTCCACTTCATAGCTGGCGTTGAGTTGGGCGCGCAGGCGGGTCTGGGTCGACCGTGCTGTACCCTGGCGCGTTGGCCCGGCCCCTACTCCAAACTGCAAGGCGCTATCGGCCTTGGCCATGCCCGCTTGCGCACGTGCCTCCTGAACCCGCGCAAAGGCCACAGTCAACGTCGGGCTCGCCTGCTCGGCCTGGAGGATCAAACGCTCCAGTTGCGGGTCGGCGAATACCCGCCACCAGCGGCCACGGTCCTTGCCGTCAGCGGGTTCTGCCAACTTCCAGCGGTCGGCATTTTCCGCGGCGATCTCGCGGTAGCTGGCCGGGATATCGACCTCGATGCTCTCTGTAGGTTTACCCAGGGAGCAGCCACTGAGCAGCACTGCCAGGGTCAGCAGGCTGTATGTGAAGGTGATGGGTTTCATGGCTCAAGCCTCCTGGGTCTGCTGCTGGTCGAGCGGTTCGCGCGAGCCCTCGGTTGGCGGCGCGGCAACGCGCTCACGGCGTGTGAAGCGCAGCGAAAGATGACGTAACAGCACATAGAACACCGGCGTCAGGAACAGGCCGAACACGGTCACCCCGATCATCCCGGTGAACACCGCGATGCCCATGGCCTGGCGCATCTCGGCGCCCGCCCCGCTGGACAGGATCAACGGCACCACTCCGGCGATGAAGGCGATTGAAGTCATCAGGATCGGCCGCAGGCGCAGGCGTGCGGCTTCGATCGCGGCTTGGCGGATCGAGCGCCCCTGGTGTTCCAGTTCGTGGGCGAATTCGACGATCAGGATCGCGTTTTTGCAGGCCAGCCCCACCAGCACCACGAAGCTGATCTGGGTGAACAGGTTGTTGTCGCCACCGGTCAGCCATACGCCGGTGATCGCCGACAGAATGCCCATGGGCACGATCAGCAATACCGCAAGCGGCAGGGTCAGGCTCTCGTACTGCGCGGCGAGCACGAAAAACACCAGCAGCATCGCCAGCGGCAGGATGATGATCAGGGTATTGCCGGCCATCTTGTCCTGGTAGGTGATCTCGGTCCATTCGTAGCCGATGCCACGCGGCAAGGTCCGTTCGGCGATACGCTCCACCGCCTGCAGGGCCTGGCCGCTGCTGTAGCCCGGCGCTGGCGCGCCACTGACGTCGGCGGAGGGGAAGCCGTTGTAGCGCATGGCCTGGTCGGGGCCGTAGCTCTGTCGTAGCGTGAGGAGCGAGGCCAGCGGCACCATCTCGCCCTTGTCATTGCGGGTCTTGAGCAGACCGATGTCTTCGGCATGCCCGCGGAACTGCGCATCGGCCTGCACCTTGACCTGGAACGTCCGCCCGAACTTGTTGAAGTCGTTGACGTAGATCGACCCCAGGTAGATCTGCAACGCTTCGAACACCGCCGGGATGGAGACGCCCAACTGCTGGGCGCGGGTACGATCAACGTCGGCATACAACTGCGGCACGTTGATCTGGAAGCTCGAGAACAACCCGGCCAGCTCCGGGGCCTTGCGCGCTTCGGCCATGAACGCCTGCAGCCCCTGGTCCAGCGCGGCATTGCCCAGGGCGGCACGGTCTTGCAGTTGCAGCTTGAACCCGCCCACGCTCCCCAGGCCGGACACGGGAGGCGGCGCAAACACCGCCGTGTAGGCCCCCTTGATACCGACGAACCGGGTGTTGAGTTGCGCAGCGATTTCGTTGCCGGTCATGCCGGGGCCCTTGCGCTCGGCAAAATCCTTGAGCACGAAGAAGGCGACGCCCGAGTTGGGGCTGCTGACGAAGCCGTTGATCGACCAGCCGGCATAGCCAGTGACCGCATCCACGCCCGGCTGGGCCAGGGCCATGGTGGTCATCTCGCGCAAGACCGACTCGGTACGATCCAGCGAGGCGGCATCGGGCAGTTGCACGAAACCCACCAGGTACTGTTTGTCTTGCGGCGGCACGAAGCCTGTGGGGACGCGATTGAAGATCAGCACCGCGGCGACGGCCAGCAGCGCATACACCAGCAACGCTGCGCTCTTGCGCTTGAGAATCCGCGACACGCCGGTGCCGTAATGGTCGGAGGCGCGACCGAAGAGCCGGTTGAAACGCACGAAGAAGCCGCCGAATAACCTGTCGAACACCCGTTGGAAGCCGTCTTTGGGTGCCTCGTGGCCTTTGAGCAACATCGCTGCCAGCGCCGGCGACAGGGTCAGCGAATTGAACGCCGAGATCACCGTGGAAATGGCGATCGTCAGGGCGAACTGCTTGAAGAACTGCCCGGACAAGCCGCTGACGAACGCCAGCGGCACGAACACCGCGCACAGCGTGAGGGCGATGGCGACTATCGGCCCGGACACTTCGCGCATGGCCTGATAGGTCGCCTCGCGAGGCGAAAGCCCCAGGCCGATATTGCGCTCGACGTTCTCCACCACGACGATCGCATCGTCCACCACCACGCCAATCGCCAGGACCAGCCCGAACAAGCTCAAGGCATTGATCGAGAACCCCATGGCCAGCATGACGGCGAAGGTGCCGACCACCGAAACCGGTACCGCGAGCAATGGAATGATCGAGGCGCGCCAGGTCTGCAGGAACACGATCACCACCACGACCACCAGCAGGATCGCTTCGAGCAGGGTGTGAATGACGGCGTCGATGGACGCACGAACGAACTGGGTCGGGTCGTAGATCACCTGGTAATCGACGCCTTCGGGCATTGCTTGCTTGAGCTCGACCATCGCCTTGCGCACGTCGTCAGAAATCTGCAGTGCGTTGGCGCCGGGCAATTGGTAGATCAGCAGCGCCGTGGCCTGTTTGTTGTCCACCAAGGTGCGCAGCGCATACTCCCCGGCGGCCAGTTCGACCCGTGCCACGTCGCGCAGGCGGGTGATGCGGCCATCCGCGGAGGTGCGCACGATCACCTCACGAAACGCTTCTTCGGTATTGAGACGCCCGCTGGCGTTGACCGAGATCTGATAGTCCACTCCGGGCGCCGCAGGCGCGGCGCCGATCACCCCGGCGGCGGCATTGACGTTCTGCTCACGCAAGGCCTGGACCACATCGCCAGGTGCCAGGTTACGCGCCGCGAGCTTGCGCGGATCGAGCCAGATGCGCATGGCGTAGTCGCCGGAACCTGCCACCTGCACCTGGCCGATACCGTTGATGCGGGCGAGCCTGTCCTTGACGTTGAGCAGGGCATAGTTGCGCAGGTACTGCATGTCGTAGCGCTCGTTGGGCGAGCGCAGGTGCACCACCATGGTCAGGTCGGGAGCGCTCTTGACGGTGGTCACGCCCAGCCGCTGCACCGGCTCTGGCAGCCGCGGCAGCGCCTGGTTGACGCGGTTCTGCACCCGCTGCTGGGCCAGGTCGGGGTCGGTGCCCAGGCGGAAGGTCACGGTCAGGGTCAACTGGCCATCCGCCGTGGCATGGGAATTCATGTACAGCATGCCTTCGACGCCGTTGATCTGCTCTTCGATGGGCGTGGCGACGGTTTCAGCGATAGTCTGCGGATGTGCGCCAGGATACTGAGCCTTGACCACCACTGAGGGTGGCGCGACTTCCGGATATTCAGAAACGGGCAGGTTGAAGATCGAAATCAAGCCGGCAATGAAGATGATCGCGGACAGCACGCCAGCGAAAATCGGCCGATCAATGAAGAAGCGGGAAATGTTCATGTGCAAGACCTCTTCACTACAGGTCAGGACCGGCCTGGCCGATCTTGTTGCTGGAGTGCGATGGACGATGCCACCGGTTGCGGGTCTACCTGGTCATTGGGGCGCACCTTCTGCTGGCCCTGCACCACGATCTGTTCACCGCGTGCCAGCCCGGACCGCACCACCCGCAGGCCCTCAAACAACGGCCCAAGATGCACTTCGCGGTACTCCACCGTGTTGCCCTGGGTGACCACCAACACGAACGTCTTCGCCTGATCGGTGCCGACCGCCTGGTCGTCGATCAGAACGGCCGCGCGCGGGGCACCGTCCCCCGTACGCACACGGGCGTACATGCCGGGGGTCAGTACACCGTTGGCGTTGTCGAACACGGCACGTACCCGCAGGGTTCCAGAGTTGCGGTCCAGTTGGTTGTCCAACGACTTGATGCGCCCGCTGTAGGGATAATCGGTCTCGGTGGCAAGGCCCATCAGCACCGGCAACTCGGCGACGCCGGTGCTGCCTCGGGTGCCATTGCGCGCGTAGCGGATATAGCTCGCTTCATCGAGTTCGAAGTTCACGTACACCGGCGACACCGAAACGATGGTCGTCAGTACCGGAGCATCGGGGCCGGTGCCGACCAGGTTGCCGACGGTCAGTTCCGCACGTGACACACGCCCGCTGACAGGCGCTGTAATGGTGGTGTACTGCAGGTTCAATTGGGCGGCCTGTACGTCGGCCTGCGCCGCTGCCAGGGCAGCCCGGGCCTCGAGTTGCTCGTTGGCGCGCTGGTCGTGCTCGCGTTGCGACGTCGCCCGTTCCTGGATCAGCTTGTTCGAGCGGGCCAGCTCGCTACGCGCCAGGTTCAACCGTACCGCGGCACTTTCGCGGGTCGCCTGGGCCTTGGCCAGCACCGCCTGGTAGGGGCGCGGGTCGATGGTGAACAACGGCGCACCCTTGGCAATGATCTCCCCTTCCTGGAATCTCACCGTGTCGATGGTGCCGGTGACTCGCGGCCTGATTTCGACATGCTCGATCGCCTCGACACGTCCGGAGAACTCGCTCCACTCGATGACTGGCTTCTCGATCACGCTGGCCACCCCCACCGGTGTCGGTGCCAGCGGCAGCGATGGGGTTGGGGTGGCCATGGAGCCATTGAGGTAGTAACTGGCGACGCCCACTACCGTTAGCGTGCTGATGGCGAGCACTGCCCGGCTCTTATAGCTCATGCGCAGATTGGCATTCATATTGGTTCTCGCTGAAAAGTAAACTCATGTCGAAAAACACGAGAGTTTATTCACTCACGCCATCACCTTATGAACTTAATACCCACCACGAAAGCACCAATTATTGATAAAACCGATAGTCCACGCTCGCGTTGCTTTTTACCGATTGGCTCCGTGCTTTTACTGCATATTGGCTATTCAATCACGCCGCTCGATTTTTTATCCTGAACCTGAAGCCATCACTTTCGACGGACTTTCCATCAGGGAAATTTTATGAAAAACATTCTGACGCTTGGCGCACTGCTCGTATTCGCTATCCATAACATCGCCTTTGCCGAAGGGGGCAGTGATCGTCTGATAGAACGGATGGCGGTACGCGCGCAGGCCCTGCCTGGCGATCAGCAGAACGCTGAGAACAATATTGGCAATACCGTCAAATCCGAGGGCGAGAGCGCCGGAAATGATGTTCGCAACACCGTGAAGTCCGAGGAGGGTGACCCGTCCGAGCGCGGTTGAGGCCGCTGTGCTGACAGGCCCCCGTGGTGCAGGCGGGGGTATTTTTTGACCCTCGAATGTTCAGAAAAAAAAAGGACTCGCGAAATTGGCCGAGTCCTAAAGTCAAATCACGCGAATAAAACCCGATAGCGTGCCGGAATAACCCACCGGATAATATTCACGGTTCAAGGGAGACTGTCGTCGAGGCAAAATATCAAGAAACTTTCAGCCGCTTGAAATCTTTTCCAACACCGACAGCTATTGCAGACCGAGTCCCCACGGCAATGTGCTCCCTGCACCTTGGAACCCCGATCCGCAGACCATGCTAGGTCGCCCGCAGGGTGAAGTCGAAGACCATTGGCATTTATTTTCCGTAGACCAATGGACGCCAAGTTAATAAATACCCTTACAGGGAGCAGTATGGAACTTCATGTTGTCATCAAGGGCCGAAAGGATCTCGCGGGGCAGTTGTACAATCAACTGCGCAGCGCGATCGAGAGCGGTCGCCTGGCAGCAGGCACGCAGTTGCCGCCGACCCGCCTGCTGGCCGAGCAACTCGGTATTTCTCGCAAGACCATTTCCGACATCTACACACAGCTGACATACGAGAATTTTCTGATTGGTCGGGTCGGCAAAGGCACCTTCGTCAATGCTCGCCCCGTCGCCCATCCACGTCACGCCAGTGCCATGGGGTTGGCGTGCGAGGCGCAGATCAACCGCTGGCGCAACCTGCCGGCGCCCATACCCACGCCGACCCTGGAAGGCACCCTGCGCTACGAGTTTATCGGCGGCGCCACCAGCAAAGGGCAGTTCCCCCAGGACGAATGGCGTCGCTGCGTGCAGCACGGCCTGCGTCAGATGCAGCGCTCGCCCGGTTTCTACAGCCATGCCGAAGGCTTGCCGGCACTGCGCAGCGCGATTGCCCAGCACATTTCGTTTTCTCGCGGGGTGATTTGCCAGGACCACGATGTGGTGGTCTGCAACGGCACGCAACAGGCGTTGGACCTGATCTCCAGGGTTGTTCTCGAGCCGGGTAGCATTGTTGCTGTCGAAGATCCCGGCTACTCCCCTGCCCGCCAGCTGTTTTCATCCCTGGGTGCCACCGTGGTCGGCGTGCCTGTTGACCACCAGGGCATCTGCGTCGACCTCATTCCCGACAACACCCGGTTGATCTACGTGACCCCTGCGCACCAGTATCCCCTGGGCATGCCGATGACCACCGCGCGCCGACAGGCTTTGTTGCGACGTGCCAAGGCACTGGGCGCGGTTATCATCGAAGACGACTACGACAGCGAGTTCCGCTTCGAGGGCCGGCCCACCGATTGCTTGCAGAGCATGGACCAGGATGGCCTGGTGGCCTTCGTTGGCACGTTTTCCAAGACCACCTTTCCGGAGATGCGCCTGGGCTATGCGGTGTTGCCAGGCTCGCTCATCGACGCTGTGATCAGGGCCAAGCAGGTCACCGACTGGCATACGTCGTCGCTCACCCAATGGGCCCTGGCCAAGTTCATCGCCGATGGCGAACTGCACAAGCATATCCGTCGTTGCCACGCCATTTATGCCGGTCGCCGAACGCGCTTGCTCAACCGTCTGAACGGCGACCTGGCCGCCTGGCTGGAGCCGATCGCCAACACCGCCGGGTTCCATATCGGGGCGCTGTTCAAGGTACCCGTCGATACCCGCCTGCTCACAGAGCTGGCCCGCAAAGTCGAGGTCGGTGTTTACCCGATCGACGCGTTCTACTACCAGGCGCCAATACGGTCAGGCCTGTTACTGGGGTTCGGCGGCATCGACACACTGGACATCGATCCTGCCCTCGACCGGTTGCTAGGCATCCTCCAGCAGATTGCCTGACGGCATTTTCCCGAACGTTGAGCGTGCTCGGCCTATCGTCTTCTTGCAATGAATTGCACCACGCAGGCGAGCCCGGTATGGAAGGTTCCTTCGATCACATCTCGCTCGATTTCCCGGGACAACAGCACGTCACACTGGGGGAATTCCTGCTCTATCTCCGAGCCAGCCATCAGCATGTCCAGATCATCCGGGCCGCCCGTATCCCGTGTTAGTTGCGCTTTGCTGTAGGCCTCAAGCAGGATGATTCCACCCGGGCGCAGCGCCTGTGCTGCCAAGCCGTGCAACCTTTTACGCACGCGGCTGGGCATGTGGGCGAAGATCGAGACGACCGCGCCAAACGCCCCTTCCGGCGGCATGTAGGCGGCAAAATCGGCAATCTCGGTGCGGATCGCTACGCCTTTCAATGCGGCGAGTTTGTGCGCCTTGGCAAGGCCAACGGCGGAGCTGTCCACGCCCAGCACATCGAGCCCGATCGAGGCCAGGAAAGCAGCGTTCCGCCCTTCCCCTTCGGCCACGCTGAGCACAGGTCCCGCAAGCAGGCCCGCGTGCTCCGCCAGGAACGCATTCGGCGCTGTCCCATAGATGTATTCATCGCTGGCGTAGTATTCATCCCACATGGTATTCGGCTCCCCGGACCTGATGGCGCTTGGTGAATCGGTAGCCCATCATCGGTCTTATCTTTCATTCAATTAATCTATTGAATGAAAGATAGATTCACGGAAGCTTCATTGTCAATGAGCGGGCAACCCGGGTCAGGCCTAGACTTTTCGTACAAACCCTAGTGCTCCCAAGGTGGCGAACACCAATGACTGGCGAGAAAGTCCACGAACGCGCTGACCCTGCGCGGGACTAACGAACGTTGCACACGGACTGCCTGAATCGGCACCGCCGGCTCCTCCCATTCTGGGAGCACACGTACCAACTCACCGCTGCGCAGTTCGTCGGCGACGTCCCAGGTCTCGCGCAACGAGATCCCCAGCCCGGCTCTGCTCCAAGCCCTGAGTGCGTCGCCGTTGTCGCTGCGCAACTCGCCCGAAACCTCAACGAGCTCCGTGTCGCCGCCTGGACCTTCGTGCCGGAGCGTCCAGTGGTTTTGCCGAAGGCCTGGGTAGGAGAACAACAGGCAGCGATGCTGGTGTAGCTCGCCTGGGCCGGCAGGCAATCCCATCTGCCGGAGGTAGCTGGGTGCTGCCACCAGGATGCGCCGGCTTTCAGCGAGCCGGCGGCTGATGAGGCGCGAGCTGGCCAGTGCGCCAACCCGCACGGCCAGGTCGAGGTCGCTATCGTAAAGGTCGACGACGTGATCGCTTAATCGCAGGTCAAATCCTACCTGCGGGTGCTGCTCACGGAACAGGGCGATCGCTGGTGCCACATAGCGCGAACCGAGGGGGACAGGCGCCGTCAGACGTATCGTTCCGGTGAGCGTCTGCACGCCTTGCCTGGCGACTTCGGCAGCCTCAGCCAGTAACGCCAGGGCTGGACGAACGCGTTCGGCGACGGCTCGACCTTCGTCGGTGATGCGCAACTGGCGTGTACTTCGCTCGAACAATCGAGCGCCCAGCTCCTGCTCCAGCCGTGCAATCTGCTTGCTCACCGTGGCAGGTGCAAGGTCCATCATCCGCGCGGCTGCAGAGAAACCAGCGCAATCCACGACTTTAAGGAATACCGCCAAATCATCCATGTTGCGCATTGCTATTTGTTCCAGATCATCACAAATGTTTCACCAATCTACTCCTTTTTGGATAAGTTCAGGTTTCCCAGAATGGCGGCTGAGTCATCACCTTCGTGCCTTACCGGCGATGAAGCCTGCCCTGGAGTCACTACATGCCTGTCGCCATCTACATTTTTACCCTTTGCGCGTTTGCTATCGGATTTACCGAGTTCATCAGTATTGGTCTTGCCGCTTCGCTGGCCAGCAGCCTGGAGGCTGGCACGGCGCAGATCGGGCTGGCAGTGACGCTATATGCGGCGGGTGTGGTGATCGGTGCGCCGGTCCTGACGGCCATGGCTGCAGGCTGGCCTCGTAAGCGCCTGCTGGTAGCCGCGATGCTGATTTTCACTGTGGGCAACGTGATAGCGGCGCTGGCTACGCAGCTGCCGCAACTGTTGGCGGCCCGCTTGTTGTCGGGGTTGGCGCACGGTGTGTTCTTCGCCGTGGCGTCCAGCGTGGCGACGCGGCTTGTGGCCCCGGAACGTGCCGGGGCGGCGTTGTCGCTGGTATTCGGCGGTGTGACCGTCGCGATGGCGTTGGGGGTACCGGCAGGCACGTGGCTAGGCAGCGTCTTGCCTTGGCAGTGGGTATTCGCCCTGATTGCGCTTTGCGGGCTGGTGGGGGCGCTGGGTGTGGCCTGCTGGATGCCGGCAGGTGCAGGCGATATCACCGGCGACAACCCAGGCCGGCGCCAATTGTCCGTGTTGCTCGACCGCCGTTTGCTGGCAGGCGCCAGCTTGCCGCTGTTGTCCTACACCGGCTCTTTCGCGCTCTACACCTACATTACGCCATTGCTGTTACAGGTGACGCATGCCGATACTCGTCGTATCAGTGCAGTCTTGCTGGCGTATGGCCTGGGTGCGGCGGTTGGCAATATGGTCGGCGGGCGCATGAGCGATCGTATCGGCATGGACCGTGCCTCGTTCTGGGTGCTGGGTGGCATAGCCCTGGTGCTGGCATTGATCGGGATGGCGCAAGACAGTTTTCTGCTCATGCTGGTATTGGTCATGGCGCTCGGCCTGACCACTTATGGCGCTATTCCGCCCTTGCAAGCGCGCATCCTGAGCCTGGCCCGCCGCCATCGACCGCAGGCGCTGGACGTGGCCTCCGGCCTCAACATCGCAGCCTTTAACGCAGGTGTTGTTTTAGGCTCGATGCTCGGGGCTGTCGCCTTGAGCCGTTGGGGACTGGCCAGCCTCGCCTGGGTCGGGCTCGTCGCAGCGCTGCTGGCACTGATGACACTGGGCTGGCAGAGGTGCTTGCCGTCCATGCGTTTCACTGGCGCTGCGCACGTCGAGTGAAGGCATAGCGCAGCAGCGTCATCTGTGACCAGCCGCTAGGCCAATGGCAAGGCTTGCTGCTGCGTCATCTGCAAGGCCGCCTTTTCCAGACGCAGCAAAAATTCTTTGCGTGGCTGGCCTCCTCCATATCCGGCGAGCGCACCATTGCTCGCCAGCACACGATGGCAGGGAACTACGATGGATAAACGGTTATGCCCGTTTGCGTTGCCTACCGCTTGGCTTGCACCCGGCTTTCCGATGCGCCGAGCGATGGCACCATAGGTCGAGGTCGTCCCATAGTCGATTGTTAATAGCGCTCCCCAGATAAGCCGGTCGAAAGAACTGCCTGGCATGTGCAGGGGCACCGAGAAATTTCTCAGTTTTCCATCAAAGTATTGTTTGAGCTGTAGGTCTATCTGCTCAATATGGCGATGTTCGCCCGGCGCAATCGAATACCCATAGCGCAGGCGTAATTCATCGAGTTCAGCGGTGAGCGCCGGGCGGTCTAGAAACTCAAGTAACACCAGGCCTCGTTCCTCCGCCATGGCAATCATCGGGCCCAAGGGCGTGGTCAGGTGACGGTAAAGCAGGAGCGACGTCTCGCTCGCTTTGCCAGGGGTAATTTGAAAGGTTTTTTTGAACGCATCCCTGAAACCGCTGAGTGATTCGTACCCTGAATCAAACGCGGTGTCATCCAAGGTTTCTCCCACGACAATACGGCCTAACGCTATGCCCAGCCGGCGAGAACGGAGCCAGGCGTGAAAGGTCATGCCAAAATTTTGTTTGAACCACCTGCGTAAGCGCAGGGGGTCGATACCACGCTGCATGAGTTCAGCATCGCTCCAGCGAACATCAGGCGATGCCGACACAGCGGCGAGTAGCCCCCTGACCCACTCTGGCGCCGACGCGGCCAGGTCCAAAGGCTTGCATCGCAAGCATGGCCGATAGCCGGCGGCCATGGCCTCGTTCGCCTGGGCAAAAAACTCGACGTTTTCAGGCTTTGGCTTGCGCGCGCCACAGGTCGGGCGGCAAAAGATCCCGGTGGTTTTCACCGCGGTAAAAAACACCCCTTCATAGGCGCTGTCGCTGCCAAGCATCGCTCTGACCATCTCGGGTCTTGGCGGAAGCGGGTTATTGTAAGCGCTCATAGACTATTGGCCTTGACCTGGATGAGGGATAGACACGTGCAGGCCTGAAGATCTTAAGCCGACGACCACGACGTCTCCACCGACAAATCGACAGTGATCTGCGCGCATCAGCAAGCCACTGCCATAAGCCCTTCCTATGGCGACCAATGAATTTCATATTGTTCAGTTCTCGAACGCCCTCATACACTGCCCCCATAGCCGGCTGACCTCGCAACACTCAATAAAACGACAAGAAAGAGGATGCACCTAATGGACGGCAATCTGTTCCACGCCCTGTTCAGGTCCGCGCCGGCGGCTGCGCTGCTGCTGGAATCCCCCACCGGCGAACCACTCACTTATGGCCAGGCATTCGCGCGCTCCGCTCAATTTGCCAACGCCTTGCGTAGCCTCGGTGTACTGCCGGGTGACCGGGTGGCAGTGCAGGTCGATAAAAGCGTCGATGCGCTGATGCTGTACCTGGGCACGTTGCGCTGCGGCGCTGTCTACCTGCCGCTCAACACGGCCTACACGCCAGCCGAGCTCGATTATTTCCTCGGCGATGCGACGCCACGGGTCTTTGTCATCCGCCCCCAGGCGCTGCATGCACTGTCGGCAATCGCCTTGGAGCATGGCGCTACGCTGCAGACCCTTGATGAACAGGGGCAAGGCAGCTTGAGCGAACGGGTCAACATGGCCGCGACCGAGTTCGAGGCGGTGCCTCGTGCCAGCGACGACCTGGCAGCCATTCTCTACACCTCCGGCACTACGGGCCGTGCCAAAGGCGCCATGCTCAGCCATGGCAACCTGCTCTCCAATGCCCGTACCTTGTGTGATGCCTGGCGCTTCAGCGCCGATGACCGGCTGATTCACGCGCTCCCGATCTTCCATGCCCATGGTCTGTTCGTGGCCACTCACACCGCAATGCTGGCCGGTGCCTCGATGTGCTTCGTCTCACGCTTCGATCCCCTCGAAATCATTGCGCTGATGCAACGCTCGACGGTGATGATGGGGGTTCCTACCTTCTACGTCCGCCTTCTGCAGCATCCGGGCCTGGATCGGCAGAGTACCGCGCGAATGAGGCTGTTCATCTCCGGTTCGGCGCCGCTGTTAGCGGAAACCCACGGCGCGTTTTTCAGCCGTACCGGACACGCGATCCTTGAGCGTTACGGCATGACCGAGACCTTGATGAACACGTCCAACCCCTATGTCGGCGAGCGCATCGCCAATACGGTGGGTATGCCGTTACCGGGCGTGTCGATCCGTATTACCGACCCGGCTACGGGTGAGCCGCTGGCTGTCGACCAGGTCGGGATGATCGAAATCCAAGGCCCCAATGTGTTCAAGGGCTACTGGCGCATGGCGCAGAAGACTGCCGACGAGTTTCGTGGCGATGGCTACTTCGTCAGCGGCGACCTGGGGAAAATCGATGCCGGGGGTTACCTGCACATTGTCGGGCGCAGCAAGGACCTGGTCATCTCCGGCGGCTACAACATCTACCCCAAGGAGATCGAAACCGAGATCGACCAGCTCCAGGGCGTGGCCGAAAGCGCAGTGATCGGCGTGCCGCACAGTGACTTTGGCGAGGCCGTCACCGCTGTGGTGGTCTGCAAGCCGGGCATCAGGCTGCAGGCGCAGGCGCTGCTGGACGCATTGCAAGAGCGCCTGGCGCGCTACAAGCAACCCAAGGCGATCATCTTCGTTGATGAGCTGCCGCGCAACACCATGGGCAAGGTGCAAAAGAACCTGCTGCGCGACGCTTATCGCGATCGCTTCAGCGCACCCGGCGTGGCCTGAACCGGCCAGCAAAAAACCCGAAAGAATAACAACAAGGACGGTCTCTGCGGGGCCGTCCAAACGCGGGGAGTCAGGTTGAAATGAACAATGAAATGCTCTCGATCATCGTCCTGGTGATCATCTTCGGCATCGCCAGCATCCTGCCCATCAACATGGGCGCGCTGGCCTTCGCCGCGGCCTTTGTGGTCGGTTCGCTGCTCCTGGAGATGGCCCCGGCGACCATCTTCGCCGGCTTTCCCAGTGACCTGTTTCTAACCCTGGTCGGCGTCACTTACCTGTTCGGCATCGCCCAGAACAACGGTACCATCGACTGGCTGATCGAGCGCGCGGTGCTGTTGGTTCGCGGCCATGTGGCCTGGATACCCTGGGTCATGTTCGTGGTGGCGGCGCTGCTCACCGGTTTCGGCGCCCTGAGCCCGGCAGTGGCGGCCATCCTTGCGCCGATTGCCCTCAACTTTGCCGTGCAGTACCGCATCAATCCCGTGCTCATGGGGCTGATGGTGATTCACGGTGCACAGGGCGGCAGTTTCTCGCCGGTGAGTATATTCGGTGGCATCACCAATCAGATCGTTGCCTCCTCTGGCCTGCCCTATGCGCCGATCACCTTGTTCATCACCAGCCTGCTGTTCAATCTGGGCATCGCCATGGTGGTCTTCGTCGCTTTTGGCGGGCTGCGCAGCGCACGCCTGGCGCTGGTGGCGGTCGGCCCGGGGCCCGACCTGCATGTCGCCGGCGCATCCCTGGCGATTCTCGGCCATGGCGGCACACCGGCTTCCCCGGCGTACCACCGCACCGGCCTGACCGGTGCCGGGGCGCCGCTGCAAGCGGTCAATGACCTGGACTGGGCCAAGCTGTCGACGCTGGTCGGCTTGCTGGTCCTGGGGGTTTCGGCGCTGGTCTTCAAGTTCAATGTCGGGCTGGTGGCGATGACGGTCGCGGTGGTCCTGGCCATGATCGCGCCCAAGGCGCAGAAGGCGGCCATCGACAAGGTGAGCTGGTCGACCGTGCTGCTGATCACCGGGATCATCACCTACATCGGGGTGATGCAGACCATCGGCACCATCGACTATGTCGCCCATGGCATCTCCAGCCTGGGCCAGCCGCTGCTGGTGGCCTTGCTGCTGTGCGTCACCGCCGCGATCGTCTCGTCGTTCGCCTCGTCCACGGCGCTGCTCGGGGTGATCATTCCCCTGGCCGTGCCGTTCCTGAGCAAGGGCGAGATCAGCGCCATCGGCGTGGTCGCGGCCATCGCTATTTCAACCACCATCGTCGACACCAGCCCGTTCTCCACCAATGGCGCACTGGTGGTGGCCAACACCCCCCAGGAGCAGCGGGAAAAAGTGCTGCGCAGCTTGCTGGTCTACAGCGCTGTGATTGCCTTGCTGGGGCCCTGTGTCGCCTGGTTGACCCTGGTGGTCCCCGGCGTGCTGTGATCAGTGGGGCCGGGGCTGGTCATCTTGCCGGGCCCACTCGGGGCGCTGGCGCAGTTCGCCAGTCAGCTCGATGATCGCGGCTTTGACCTTCTGCACGGCATTGCTCATGACATCGGCGCGATGCCAGGACAATGACAGCTCGCGGGTGAACTGCGGGTGATCGACCTTGGCCATTTTGAGTTTGTGTTCATGCAGTTCCAGGTACGCGGCAGACCACGGCAATACGGTAACCCCAAGCCGGGCCATCACCGCGGCAAACAGTAGCGAGGTCGAGCTGGCTTCGAAGAGGATCTCGCAGGGGCGCCCGTGTTCGCGCAGCGCCCATTCGACCCGGCTGCGGATCGAGTTGGGCGCACTGGGCATCACCAGTGGCATCTGCGCCAGCTCGGCAATCGAGACTTTGTTCGAGCTCAGGGCGAACTCGGGCCAGACCATCAGGTAAAGCTCTTCGGTAAGCAACGGCTGCAAGGCCAGACTGGGCGTTTCGACCGCATCGGTGACCACCGCCAGGGCCACCCGTCTGTTGCTCAGCAGCCCCGGCAGGTCGGCGCTGGGGGCTTCGATCAGTTCGAGCATGATCCCCGGGTAGCGATCACGGATCATTCGCGCCAGGGGAATGGCGACCAGCCGTGACGTGCTCGACGGCATGGCCACCGACACCTTGCCTTGTGGGGTTTCGGCGTCCTGGCGCAGCAGCTCGCGGGTGCTGTCGGCCTGGCGCAACAGGTCCAGGGCATGGCGATAGAGGGTCTGGCCGGCGGCAGTCGGCTTGACGCCATGCACGCTGCGGGTCAGCAGCTGCATGCCCAGGTCCTGCTCGAGGCTGCGGATCTGCTGACTCACCGCCGGCTGGGCAATATGCAGGGCTTCGCTGGCGCGGGTGACATTGCCGTGTTCAACAACCCTGACGAAGTAGCGTAACTGTCGAAGGTCCATAGGGCGGCTCGGCGAGGTTCATAAGTAAAACAGATCGGGGCCAAGGAATAACATATTTCATGGCTATGAGAATACTCACTATAGTCCTGAGTGCCGGATATCAGGGGCGCAAAGGAAGGGAGCTGCAATGAGTCAGAATGATGTGTCGCCGTTACTGTCGGTCAGTGTTCTCCAGGGGCGGGTCGGCACCATAGCGATGTCGAATCCCGGCAGCCGCAATGCGCTCAGTTGCGAATTGCTGACGGCACTGGATCAGCAGTTAGTCAGCTTCGCTGAACAGCGCATCGCGGTTGTCATCCTCGGCTGCGATCCGCTGCAGGGCGTCTGGAGCGCCGGACACGACATCACCGAGGTTTTGGCGGAACGCGATCCCGTGGCTCATGGCAAACCCCTGGACCGCTTGCTGCGACGGGTGCGTGCCTACCCGGGCGTGGTCACCGCCAAGGTGTCTGGCAGCGTCTGGGGCGCAGCGGTCGATCTGGTGATGAGTTGTGACCTGGTGGTGGCAGACCGTAGCGCCAGTTTCACCATGACCCCGTCGAATCTGGGCGTGCCTTACACCACCAGCGGGCTGCTGCGCTTCATGCACAACCTGCCGATTCATGTGCTCAAGGAGATGTTCTTCTGCGCGTCCCCGCTCGATGCCGACCGCGCCCTGCAGTTTGGCGTGATCAATCGCCTGACCAGCCCTGAGCAACTCGATGACGTGGCCCTTGCAATGGCCGTGCAGATCGCCGCCAAGGCGCCGCTTGCGGTGCAGGCGGTCAAGGAACAACTGCGGATACTGGAAGACCTGCAGCCGATGCCGGTGGAGGCGATGGAGCGCATCGCCGAACTGCGCCGCCAGGCCTGCGAGAGCAGTGACCTGCGTGAAGGGGTCGAGGCTTTCCTGGAGCGGCGCCCCCCCGTGTTCACCGGGGCTGGCGCCTGATTGCGGATGCCTGGCTACCTGCGTTGCATGGCTGCGACGAATTCAGCCTTGTTCCAGGCTCTTGATGACCTTGCCGACACCCTGCGGCGGGTAGACGACTTCCCGGGTATCCAGGTTTCGAATCTCGGAGTCGATGCTGATGGTCATGGTTTCACGCCCCGGATAGCCGTTGATGCTCTCGCGGGTCGAAAAGTCGACGATGTAGCGCTGGCCGGCGCGGAACTCGACATCGCGGGCAGTAAGCCCGCACTTGGCCCCGCCGGTGCCCAGCGCGTTCATCGATGCCCAGCACCAGGTCAGGGAGTGTTTGCCTGGCGTCAGCCGCAGCGCCTGCTGGCCGGAGACGTCGAGAATCGAGCGGCGCCCTGCGCCTTCGAGCAACTGGTCATCTACATGCGTCACCAGTAGCAGGCGATGATAAGGCACGCCGAGTGCCCGGTAGCGTACGGTTGCGAAATACACTTCAGGCGCATCGACCGCCTTGTTGGACACGTCATACGGGGTCATGGACTCCGGCGCCCAATCAGCCTGGTAGTGCTTGTAGTGATAGTTGGAGCATGCGCTGATCAAGCCCGTCATCAGCAAGACAACAGGCAGTTTCAGGGACGACAGTGAAAACGACGGACGCATTGTTCTTCCTTATTGAACGAAGCCGCCAATGATACCGAATTGCCACTATTTCACCAACGCGAGTGGCGCCCCGCTCACTCGCTCAATACCGCCTTGAGCAAGGCATCATTCAAGTACGCCACGTTCAACCGCGTCCACGGATTCACCCGGGCCTGCTCCGGCGAAAAAATATGCCCCGGCGCAATCATGAAGCCCTTGGGCAGCAACTGCCGGGTCAGCTCCCTGGCGTCATCTACCCTTGGAAACCTGACCCACAGATACAGGCTCTGCTCCGGTCTCGCAAACACCTCGGCACCGATCTCGTCGAGCATCTGCAAGCCGGCCGTGGTGGCCGCTTTCAAGCGTTCCTGAAGGCGGATCACATGCCGCAGAAAGTGGCCTTCGGTGAGGATCACGTCGACGGTGCGCTCGCACAGCTCCGAGGTGCTGGTGTGCAGGAGCATCTTCAGATCGCCCAGTTCATCGATGACCTCCTTGCTGCCGGCGATAAAGCCGACCCGCAAGGCCGCTGAAACAGACTTGGAAAAACTGCCGACGTACAGCGAGCGCTGCAATTGATCCAGCGCCGATACCTTGATCGCCGAGGCCGGCTTGAAATCGGCCAGGGCATCGTCGTCCACCAGAATGAAGTTGTGCTCTTCGGCCAACTGCACCAGCCGATGCGCCTTGCCGGGGGAAATATCGGAGCCGGTCGGGTTGTGGCCAACGGACTGAATGAAAAACAGCTTGGGCTTATGCACCCGCAGGTGTTGCTCCAGCACCTCGAGGTCCGGGCCGTCCGCCAGTCGGGGTACCGCGAGCATCCGCGCGCCTTGCAGTTGCAGCTTGCCGAACAGCGGGTAGTAACCAGGGTCTTCGACCAGCACGCTGTCGCCCGGGGCAATGAAGCGGCGGATGATCAGGTCCAGGGCGTGGTTGGCGCCATGGGTGGTGACGATTTGCCGGGGGCTGGCGGTGATCGCATAGCTGGCCAGCTTCTGCACCAGGTGCTGGCGCAGGCTGGCGTTGCCCAACCGGTTGCCATAGCGGAACAGCGTGGTCACCCCGGTGCGCATGATTTGCCGGGTGAACTTGTCCAGGCGCATGTCCTTCAACCATTCGACCGGGGGGAAGCCCTCCCCCAGCGGTGAATGACCGGGCTCGCGGACGAACTGCTGACGCATCAGCCAGATGGTGTCCATCGCCCGCTCGTAAGGCAGTGGCTCTTCCGCCTCGTTGCTGCTCGGCGCGCCTTGTTTGACGAAGAAGCCCTGCCCGTGTCGCGCTTCAACCAGGCCTTGGGCAGCCAGCGCTTCATAGGCGTTGATCACGGTGTTTTTCGAATGGCCGAACAAGCGCATGCACTCGCGCAGTGACGGCAAGCGCTCGCCGACGCGGTAGGTGCCGTTGCCGATCTGCTCGACCAAGGATGCTGCCAGTTGCTCTGCGAGGGTCAGCCGCGCCATGGTCGGGAGTCCTGAATGCGTTGGTTCACAGAGGGTACAGCTTAGGTACTGTCTGTCCAAACTGTACCTTCTTTGCCGGAACAGATCGGACTAGGGTGGCGCCAACTCACAACAATAACTGCAAGAGAGCCCTCCCCATGAGCATCGACTCCCGCCTGCCCATGTTCCGTGCCATGTCGCCCACTGAACGCCTGAGCCACTTGCAAGAGGTGCTTGGCCTTCCTCAGGAGGACGTTGCCCTGCTGAGCGATGCCGGCGCGTTGCCGCTGGAAATCGCCGACGGCATGATCGAAAACGTGCTCGGTACATTCGAATTGCCCTACGCGGTGGCCAGCAACTTCCAGATCAATGGCCGCGACGTCATCGTGCCGCTGGTGGTGGAAGAGCCTTCGGTGGTCGCCGCGGCCTCGTTCATGGCTAAGCTGGCGCGCGAGGCCGGGGGCTTCCAGACCTCCAGCTCGCTGCCGTTGATGCGTGCCCAGGTACAGATCGTCGATATCGACGACCCCTTCAGTGCCCGCCTGAGCCTGCTGCGCCGCAAAGACCAGATCATCGAGCTGGCCAACCGCAAGGACCAGTTGCTCAACACGCTCGGCGGCGGCTGCCGTGACATCGAAGTGCATACCTTCGCCCAGAGCCCACGCGGGCCGATGCTGGTCGCCCACCTGATTGTCGATGTGCGCGACGCCATGGGTGCCAACACCGTCAACACCATGGCCGAAGCGGTGGCGCCGTTGCTGGAGGAAATCACCGGCGGCACGGTACGCCTGCGCATCCTCTCCAACCTGGCCGACCTGCGCCTGGCCCGGGCACAGGTGCGCATCGCCCCTGAACTGCTGACCACCGCCGCCTACAAGGGCGAGGAAGTCATCGAAGGCATCCTCGATGCCTACAACTTCGCCGTGGTCGATCCCTACCGCGCCGCCACCCACAACAAGGGCATCATGAATGGCATCGACCCGTTGATCGTCGCCACCGGTAATGACTGGCGCGCAGTGGAAGCCGGCGCCCATGCCTACGCCTGCCGCCAGGGCCATTACGGCTCGCTGACCACCTGGGAAAAAGATCGCCAGGGGCATCTGGTCGGCACCCTGGAAATGCCCATGCCGGTCGGGCTGGTTGGCGGCGCCACCAAGACTCACCCCCTGGCGCAACTGTCACTGCGCATTCTCGGGGTGAAAACCGCCCAGGAACTTGCCGAAATCGCCGTAGCCGTTGGCCTGGCGCAAAACCTCGGTGCGCTGCGGGCATTGTCGACCGAAGGCATACAACGTGGTCACATGGCCTTGCACGCGCGCAACATTGCCCTATCGGCCGGCGCCCGGGGCGAAGAGGTCAACTGGCTGGTCAAGCAGATGGTCGAGGCCCGCGACGTGCGCGCCGACAAAGCGGCTGAACTGCTCAAGCACAAGCGGGCGCAGTAATGGACGCTGTACGGCTGGTCGAAGTCGGCGCCAGGGATGGCCTGCAGAATGAAACGCTGACGCTGTCGCCGCAGACCCGGGTGCGGTTGCTGCAAAGGTTGGCCGACGCCGGGTTGCAAACCCTGGAGGCCGGAGCGTTCGTTTCGCCTCGCTGGGTGCCGCAGATGGCCGGTTCCGATGAAGTGTTCAAGGCATTGCCGGTGCGCCCGGGTGTGACCTGGACGGCGCTGGTGCCCAACCTCAAAGGCCTGGAGGCGGCAATAGCGGCAGGTTGCCGGGAGGTTGCCGTGTTCGCGGCGGCCTCCGAGGCGTTCTCGCACAAGAACATCAACTGTTCGATTGCGCAAAGCCTGCGCCAGTACCAGGAGGTCATGGTGCGCGCCCGCGATGCCGGCGTCAGGGTGCGCGGCTACGTGTCCTGCGTCATGGCGTGCCCGTTCACAGGCCCGGTCAAACCTGAAGCCGTGGCGGCCGTCAGTGCTTCACTGTTCGGGATGGGCTGCTACGAAATCAGCCTGGGCGACACCCTTGGCACCGGGACACCGGCGGCGACCAGGGCGCTGATCCAGGCCTGTCGCCAGGTTGTACCGGTGAGCGCGCTGGCCGGGCATTTCCACGATACTTACGGCATGGCGATCGCCAATATCCATGCGGCGCTGGA
Source organism: Pseudomonas sp. JV241A (assembly GCF_900275665.1). NCBI lineage: Bacteria > Pseudomonadati > Pseudomonadota > Gammaproteobacteria > Pseudomonadales > Pseudomonadaceae > Pseudomonas > Pseudomonas sp. JV241A. The sequence goes on along the minus strand of NZ_OPYO01000019.1, from coordinate 67,948 downwards.
GGCCGATGTCCGGGTCTTCGACAGCTCGGTCGCCGGCCTGGGCGGTTGCCCGTATTCGCCAGGTGCCACGGGCAACGTTGCCAGCGAAGACCTGGTGTACCTGCTCGACGGCTTGGGCTTGAGCCACGGCGTCGATCTTCAGGCACTGATCGATACCGGTGAGTTCATCAGTGCCGAACTCGGCCGGCCAACGGCCTCCAGGGTAGCCCGTGCCCTGCACGCCAAACGTAGCCTGGGCACAATGCGATAAGCGCTATCTCTTCACGTTCATAACAATAAAAGCCCGCAAGGGCAGTGGGAGAATCTAGATGAAACCCGAACTGTTCGAAGTCTGGGGCGACACCGTGGAGGGTCGCCACCTGGTCTACTCCATCGCCATCGGCGCAACCGTCAGCCTCGGCGCCTTTTTCACCGCGCAACAGCTGCTGGTCGGTTGGGTAGAGTCGCTGCAGATGGCCCGTGCCTACGCGATGCTGGTCGGCATTGTCGGCTGCCTGGCCGGCGGCGCCATCAGTGCCGCGCTGTTCAAGCCCAAGCGCAATGTCGTCGAGCACCTGGCAGACCCCGCCTGGCGGGCGAAAATCCTCGTGGAGCTGGAGAACGAATTCGGCCCCCTTGGCAGTCTGGCTGACCTGCCCGCGGCGACGATTGCGGAGCTGCGGGAGATGGATCTTTATGATCTGTTCGCCGATTACGAGAAAGGCCTGAACGCGCTCCCGCCAAACCCTGATGTGTCACCTGCCGTTGTTGTGCGCGCAGCAAGTGTCAATGGAGGCCGGTCATGATCGCTCTGTTGCTGGATCAGCTGCTGATCGCCCTGGGCATGGGTATCCTCGGCGCGGTGATATTTGCCGGGATCGGCCTGATCTCCGGCAGCGATGAAACCACTACCCTCGCCCCGCTGACCTTGCTGGTGGTACTGCTGGGCGTGCCGGCAGCCGGTGTGCTGACGTTCTTCCTGGCGGGCGCCGTGGCCAAGCACATGACCCATGCCGTACCGACGGCATTGCTGGGTATTCCGGGCGACACCATGGCGACGCCACTCATGCGCGAGGCGAATTTCTTGCGCAACCTGGGCGTCCCGCATATTGCCCTGCGCAAGATGATTTCCGGTGCGGTGATTGCTGCCTTGATTGCGGTGCCAATGGCGGTGTTGTTCGCGGTGATGCTTGCGCCGTTCGGCGACATGATCAAACACGCTGCGCCTTGGGTGTTCCTGTTGGCGGCAGTGGCCATCGCCTGGTTCTCCAAAGGCCGCCTGGCCGCTGTACTGACCTTGATACCCTTCGTCATGGTGATTGTCGGCCTGCAAAGCCTGACCGCGCAGTACGGAGTCAAGCTCAGTGTCAGTTACTTCCTCGGCATTGCCATCGGCCCGTTGATTGCCGCGCTGTTCTCCCTGCTCGCGCCGGCCGAGCGCGCCGCCATGCGCCGCCAGGAACTGCGCACGTTCTCCTTGTCGCCGGATGTAAAAAGCTGGGGCGGGTTCTTTCCCAACCCGCTGCGCGTACTGGACAGCAAACAGAGCCTGTGGACGGCTGTCACCGCCATCGTCTCCAGCGCTACCTTCGTGTTCAGCCCGGTGGCCATGACGGTGATCATGGGCGAGGCCGTCGGCTCACGGGTCAAGCATGTCTACCATCGCCTGACCACGGTCATCACGGCGCGCAATGGCGTCACCGAATCCACCTACCTCGCCGAAGCCCTGATTCCGCTGATTGCCTTCGGCCTGCCCCTGAGCCCGGTCGCCGCCGGCCCGGCAGCGCCACTGTTCAATGCGCCGCCGCGCTTCAGCGTCGATACCGCCACCGGCCAGGTGAACAACCTGCACTCGATGCTCAGCACTTGGGAGTTTCTTGGCTACGGCATGTTGGCGGTGGTGGTGGCCATTCTGATCGCCTACCCCTTCACCATGAATTACGCGCACCGGGCGGCCTCCTATGTGTCGCGCAAGATCAGCCATGAAGCGGTGATCGCCACCTTTGTCGGCCTGATCCTGGTGATCGGCATCTGGGAAGGGGGCCTGCTCGGTTTGCTGGTGATTGTCACCATTGGCCTGTTGGGCGGATTTCTCTCACGCTTTCTGGGCTTCAACATTGGCGTGCAGTTCATGGGCTACTACACCGCCGTGCTAACCGTTCCGGCCCTGGTTGCCTTGCTGGGCGCGTAACCCCCCTCCCCCCGTAACCGCGGACACCATCATTTTTCGCAGCCTTTGCGCTGCGAGGGCGTCCTGCGCTCAATAGAAAGGAAATAACAATAATGAAAATCCTTGTACGCGGCAAAACACCAGAACTTGCGACCCTGTTGCTGTGCTCGACGGCCTCGCTTGGGGTGGCGGCAGCCGGCCTGGTCGACGACACCAGCGCATCGCTGAACCTGCGCAATTTCTACCACAACCGCAATTTCGTCGACCGCGCCTACCCCCAGGGCAAGGCCGAAGAATGGACGCAAAGCTTCATTTTCGATCTGCGCTCAGGCTTCACCCAGGGCAGCCTGGGCTTTGGCGTCGACCTGCTGGGGTTGTACTCGGTCAAGCTGGACGGCGGCCGCGGCACGGCGGGTACGCAACTGCTGCCTGTACACGATGGCGGCAGGCCAGCAGACGATTTCGGCCGCCTGGGTGTCGCGGTCAAAGCCAAGTACTCGGCCACTGAACTGAAAGTCGGTGAATGGGCATCCCTGCTGCCTATCCTGCGCTCCGATGACGGCCGCTCATTGCCACAGACCTTTCGCGGGGCGCAGATCACCTCGCGGGAAATCGAGAACCTGACCCTCTATACCGGCCAGTTTCGCGGCAACAGCCCGCGTAACGACGCCAGCATGGAGCGCCTGTTCATGAGCGGACGCCCCGACGCCACTTCGGACCGTTTCAACTTCGCCGGCGGCGAGTACCAGTTCAATGACAAGGCCACGCAGGTGGGCCTTTGGTATGCCCAACTTGAGGATATCTACCAGCAGCAATACCTGAACGTGATCCATAGCCAGGCCGTCGGCACCTGGCGGCTGGGTGCCAACCTGGGTCTGTTTCTTGGCGATGAACACGGTTCGGCGAAAGCCGGGCAGATGGACAATAAAACCGCATCCTTGATGCTTTCCGCCAAAACCGGCGGGCAGACTTTCTCCCTGGGCTTGCAGCGGGTATATGGCGAGACCGGCTGGATGCGGGTCAACGGCACGGCCGGCTACCCCTTGGCGAACGATACCTACAACTCCAGCTACGACAGCGCCCACGAGCGTTCGTGGCAACTGCGTCACGACTTTGACTTCGTCGTACTGGGCGTGCCGGGCCTGACCCTGATGAACCGCTACCTGTCCGGTGACCATGTGCACACCAGCGCCACCGACCATGGCAAGGAATGGGGGCGTGAGTCGGAGCTGGCTTACGTTTTCCAAAGCGGCCCGCTCAAGGACCTGTCGGTGCGCTGGCGCAATTCGACCCTGCGCCGGGACTTCAGTACCTACGACATTGATGAGAACCGCTTGATCGTCAATTATCCGATCAAGTTTCTGTAGGCCGGGCGGCGGGGATGGCTCAACTATTTTCCATCCCTGCCGATAGCCTCGTTGCGTGGGCCAGATGCTCGGTTTGGCATTTATTTTCAGAGGGAATACGAGTCGATATGAACGTGAACGGTATGGCGTTGGCCAACAAGTATTGTCAGGGTTCCGGCCTGGAAATCGGTGCCGGCAGCCATAATGCTTTCTACTAGCCGGACTGCCTCAATGTGGGGCCTTGTGACGGCGAGTCGTTTCTGTATCCGCTCGATCTGAAAGGCTTCAAGCTCTACGCAAACGAACAGGCCAACTACCAGACCGAGCCCGCCCGGATCGACGCACTGGGCGACTTCACCGACATTCCGTTCGCCGACGAAACCTTCGATTACCTGATCAGTTCGCACGTCATCGAACATGTGCCGAACCTGTTTGCGGCCTACATCGAAGCCTCGCGGGTGGTAAAGAATGACGGCGTGTTCTTTTGCATATTCCCGAAAAGAAACGCCGACCCCAATGACCGGGTTCGAGCGCTGACCACCCTTGAGCACATGATCGATGCGTACGAAAAGCGCATCGACATGAGCCAGATGGATGAATACAACTGGCGCGGCCACTACCACGTGTTCTCGTTGCAAAGCATGCTGCGGGCAATCAACCTGATCAACTCTGTGGGGCTGGGGCACTGGTTGATCGAAGGCGTCGAAGAGACTGATACGAAAGTCGGCAATGGCCATACTGTTGTATTGAGAAAGCAAGTCGGCCTGTCGGCCCTGACATACAAAGAGTCCAGTCAGTTCAACGATGAACTCAATGCCCGGATTCAGGCGCAAGACCTGGAAGGTGCGCTGCACCTGGTCAAGGTCGCGCTGTCGTTCGACTTCTTCAACCCCCATAACCTCTACCTGGCCTTCGCCCTCAGCTGCCAGCTGGACAATGCTCGCGAAGGGCTTGAGTTCCTGCGTCAAGCCTTGATCCTTACCCCTGAAAATGAAGAGTTTCGCAAGCTCTTCGTCCAGATGACAGGTGGCCCGTTCATCAATCCTGTGCATTAAGCACCCAGGGCATGGCTCATCGTTACACTCAGGTTAACGATGAGCGATGCCCTGCCTCACCTCCGTTCATCGCAAACCGGCAGCGCCTGCCCGTTTATTGACAAGGCTGGCGTACGGATTGCAAAGGCTGGCGCTCGCCGTCGTGAAGCGACGTAATCCTGACGCGACGGCGAATCAACCTAACGCTTATGGACGCCAGCAATAGCCTTGCTCGGTCACCGGAGATGTAACGTGTCTACTCTCAATGAAATCGCAGCCAACCACGCCCGGATGACCAACGCAGTGGCAGGCGGCACGACCGAGCGCCAGCCGCTGTTGGTGGTGAGTTTCGAGCCCCCTGCCCTTGATGGGCAACAGCCTGTACCGTTGCACCTGGTCCTGGCACCCCAGGCCCCCACCCACTTCACTTGCCCGTCATAAACCTCGCGGGTTCCCAGGGCAATGAGGGTTTTGCCTGACGTACAGATGACTGCAAATTGATCCCGCGATCAACCGCTGATGGCCTACCCTCAAAAGCTGGGAGATCAACAACCATACAGGGCATTACCATGCGCAATGCTTTGAAGATCATCGGCATCATTGCCCTTACCCTGCTGCAGCCGTTTGCCCTCGGGCAGGCAGCCGAACCGCCAGCGCCTGCGACGGCCAATGCTGCAGTTCCTGCGGTGAAGGTGACCCAGAACGACCTGCAAGCCTTGCAACTGCGCCTGGACAGCCTCAAGCAGCAGATTTCCCAGGCCAACAACTACAACCAGCTTGAAGGCCCACAAGACCGGCTGCAGGCGCTGATCGTCGATATCGACCGCCTGTCCACTGCGCTCCTGCCTGAGCAGGCACAACTGCGCGCGCAACTGGAGGTGCTCGGCCCGGCCCCGGTTGAAGCCCTGGTGCCGGGCAAGTCGGACATCGCCGCGCAACGCACGGTACTCACCGAGCAAAAAAACACCCTTGATACCACCCTCAAAACGCTGGAGACGCTCAAGGAAAGCGCCACCAACCTGCTGACGCAGATTTCCGGCATTCGTCGCAGCATGCTCGAAAGCGAACTGACCCTGAGCACCCACAGCCTGCTCAACCCTGCATTCTGGTCGCCGGTACTCAACCCTTCGCCTGACGACCGCCAACGCTTGCAGGCGTTCTTCAATGAGCTGGGCGTGACCGCCGGGGCCGTCTGGCAGCCGGGTCAGCGTTTCTCCACGGTGGTGCTGGTGTTGCTGGCCCTGTTGACCTGGACCCTGGGCCGCCGGATGGTGGAACGCTGGCTGGCCTGGGCGTGCATGAACCGCGTGCCCGAAGGCCGCCTGCGGCGCAGTTCACTGGCCCTGGCCTCGGTGCTGGCGACCCTGCTGGCCACCGGCATTGCCCTGGAGCTGCTGTTTTACGCCTGTACCCGTCACCTGCCGTTGCCGTCGATGCTGGCGACCTTCTCCCAGGAGTTCGAGAAACTTGCCTACACCTGTGTGCTGATTACCGGGTTGAGCCGGGCGCTGCTGTCGACCCAGCATCCTTCCTGGCGCCTGCCGGATATCGCCGATCCAGTGGCCCTGGCATTGCAGCCTTATGCCCGCTGGCTGGCCGGTGCCTTGCTGGTGCTGGTGACCCTGGTGCAGATCTCCAATGCCGCCGGCATGAGCAACCAGCTGGTCATCGCTGGCCGAGGCATTGCCGCGCTGGTGATCACCGGCCTCATCATCGCCCTGCTGGTGCGCACCAGCACTACCCGCCGGGCGATGGCCGCCGCCGGGGACGCGCCGGAAGCCGCGTCGACCATGGCCGGGCTGATCTACACCATTGCCAGCATCGCCATGGTCACCTCGGTGATTGCCCTGCTCACCGGCTATGTGTCGCTGGCGCGCTTCGTCACCTATGAGGTGGTCTGGGTGTTTATCCTGCTGGCCGGTTTCTACTTGCTGATGCAGGTGTTCAAGGACGGCTGCGAGTATGTGTTCTCGCCCCGCCAGGCCAGCGGCAAGGCGCTCAAAGAGCTGCTGGGCATCGGTGACCGGCGCCTGGACCAGGTCGAAACGCTGATCTCCGGCTTCGGCCGCGCCGGGCTGTTGCTGCTGGCGGTCATCACCCTGTTCGTCGGCGGCATCGGCACCACTCTGGGGCAACTGATCAGCAACATCGTCGCGTTTCTCGGCGGCGCCGGTTTGCGTCAGTTCAACATCATCCCCGGGCACCTGTTCAATGCCGTATTGGCCCTGGTACTGGGCATTTACCTGATCCGCACCCTGCGCCGCTGGCTGGACAACGAGTTCCTGCCCAAGACCGACATGGACCCGGGCATGTGCGCCTCGCTCAGCACCCTGTTCGCCAACATCGGCTATGCCCTGGTGATCCTCCTGACCCTGTCGTCGCTGGGGGTGAAATGGACCAACCTGGCCTGGATCGTCAGTGCCCTGTCGGTGGGGATCGGCTTCGGCCTGCAGGAAATCGTCAAGAACTTCGTCTCCGGCCTGATCCTGCTCACCGAGCGCCCGGTCAAGGTTGGCGACCTGATCAGCATCAGCGGGGTCGAGGGAGATATCCGCCGCATCAACGTGCGCGCCACCGAAATCCAGCTGAGCGACCGCTCCATCGTCATCGTGCCCAACTCGCAGCTGATCTCGCAGAACCTGCGCAACGTGACCCTCGGCGGCAGCGCCCAGGGGGTGGCGACGCTGGAGCTGGTGTTCCCTCTGGACATTGACCCCGAGCAGGTGCAGACCCTGCTCTACGACACCTATTGCGAGCACGAGACCATCCTCGACAAGCCTGCGCCGTTCGTGCGCTTCAGCAAACTCACGCCCGACGGCATTACCTTGACGGTGACCGGCTACGTCAGCAGCCCGCGGATCGTCGGCACCACCAAGAGTGACCTGCTGTTCGAGATTCTCAAGCGGTTGGGCGCGGCGGGTATAGAGCTGGCCAAGCCGACGGCCCCGGCAACCTGAATTGCCTGTCCGCTCAGGTGTTGCCTGGATTACGATCGCGGGGCAAGCCCGCTCCCACAGGTTCGGTGGGCACAGATACATTTGTGCGGGAGATCGACCGGATGGGCTAGCGAGCCTCAGGAGCGCTGGCGGCAGACCATGCCGAGTTGAGCATGCCGGCGCGGCCCGTGACCGGGTCGCCATCCGGCATCGCCACCCTGGCGATCCGCGCCTTGCTGGGCCCGTGGTTGCTGCTGGCGGGCCTCTGGATGTCGTAGGCCTCCTGGCCCTGCGGGTAGGCCCCCACCACCAGGAAATCTTCGCTGCTCTCCAGGCAGCAGTGGCCGGTGCCAGCGGGTAGCACCAGAACATCGCCACGGCCAATGCCAAGGGTGAGCCCGCTAGGCCCGCCGAGGATTACCCGGGCATTGCCCTGGGCGACACCCAGGGCTTCATGGGCGTTGGAGTGGTAATGCTGATAATCGAAGATGCCTGCCCGCCACAGTGGGGTCCATCGGTTGCGCGCGAACAGGGTTTCAAAGAAGCCTGCGTTGTCGGCCTCCTTCTTCATCGGCAAATGATAAAGCAGCACCGGCAAACGGCTGTTCGGCGTCGTGCCGTCGTCGGTAAAGTACAGAAAGCGCGGGTGGCTGGGCCGTGGTTGCGGCTCGGTAGAGTTGTCTGCTGGGTTCATCTGGCACCCCCACGGGGTTCTGCCCCGCACTGTTCGCCGGGTTCCTATAAGTAAGATCCCCGAAGCCTGCCTGTCGTTCAGACGTCACTGGTCGCAAGGCCGCTACCGGCTCCCACACCATATCCCTCATCTGGTCGGGAATCATCAGGCCAAAGGAACATTTCGTATGGCTGCAGCGCTCTAAGCTGTACGAAAGGGTCCGGCCATTCGAGGCGCAGCGATGAGTTTCATTCTCTGGATGGCCGTACTGGGTGTCGTGCTGCTGGCCTTGGCCCTGGCCGCGTCCTATCTGCGCTGGTTGCCGGTCACCACCTCGGCGGTGTGCCTGGTGCTGGGCATCGCCATTGGCCCCTCGGGCCTTGGGCTGCTGCAACTGGACCTGGTGGCAGCGGCGCCGTGGATGGAGCACCTGACCGAAGTCGCGCTGCTGTTTTCACTGTTCGTCAGCGGCCTCAAGTTGCGCCTGGCCCTGAGCCGACGCCTGTGGCGCGTTGCCTTTGGCCTGGCGGGCCCGGTCATGCTGTTGACCATCGCCGGCCTGTGCCTGCTGTTGCACCTGTTGCTCGACTTGCCCTGGGGTGTGGCATTGTTGATTGCGGCCATTCTGGCGCCTACCGATCCGGTGCTGGCTTCGCTGGTGCAGGTGAGCAATGCCCAGGACGTGGACGCGGTGCGCTTTGGCCTTTCCGGTGAGGCCGGGCTCAATGATGGCGTGGCCTTCCCTTTCGTGCTGCTCGGGCTACTGATGATCAGCCCGCGGGAACTGAATGCCGCCACGCTGCTGCACTGGACCCTGTACGACCTGCTCTGGGCAGTGCCCGCCGGCCTGATGCTCGGCTACGCCATGGGCCGTGGCCTTGGCCGGGTGACGCTGGCCTTGAGCATCCGCAACGAAGACAGCACGGTATCACCCAACGATTACCTGACCCTGGCCTTGATCGCCCTGGCGTACGTGGGGGCGGAGATGATCGAGGGTTACGGCTTTCTCTCGGTGTTCGCCGCGGGTCTCGGCCTGCGTCAGGCCGAAGTCAGCTCCAGCGGCAGCGCCTCGGTGCCCGCCGAGCATCGGGTGCAACCCGTAGTCGGCCACCAGCACCTGGAACCCGATCAGGCCGTGCATGGCGATACCGCGGCGCTGGACGACAGCGAAGTGGCCGCCGGCATCATGATGGGCGACATGCTGGCCTTCGGTAACCTGGTGGAACGGGTGATGGAAGTGTTTCTGGTGACCCTGCTGGGCATCGTCCTGGCGAGCCATTGGGACTGGCGAGCGGTAACCGTGGGGCTGATCCTGTTTGCCGCAATCCGGCCGCTGGCTGTGTACCTGCTACCCTGGAGGACGCTGCTCAATCGCCAGCAGCGGCTGCTGACGGGCTGGTTCGGGATTCGCGGCATCGGCAGCCTGTACTACCTGTTCTATACCTTGAACCTGGGCTTGCCGGTATCCGTTACGCGGGAGTGCACGGGGCTGGTCCTGTCGATCGTCGCGTTGAGCATTGTGGTGCATGGCCTGACGACCCAGCCGGTGCTGGCCAGGTACCCACATTAGTCACTCATCGCTGTCGCGGTCATGCTGGCGAGCGATGCTCTCCTCGCGCCGACGGCGCCGGGACACGGCAGCACCCCAGGCCAGTACCCCGACAGAAGCGACCAGCATCGCTGCCAACAACAAGTAGCCCCAGTGAATGTTCATCATGCTGCGATACCTGGGGCCCTGAGCAAGCCCTCACTGATCGATATACCTGGATCCGCGCAACATCGACCGGTGAGCCAGTACATTGAACTCAAGTATAGTCAATGCCGGCAATCAGTTTGATCAACGCCAGATGCAACGGATAGAACCCGTATCCCCAGCGGCCGACCCGCCATAGGTTCCCCTGCCATTTCAGCCGAACCACGATCAGCCCCAACGGCGCAGATATAAACGCGGTGCCCAGGGCCATGAGCGCAATCGCGTGCAGCGGATGCTCGCGAAGCCACAGGTCGGTCAGGTTCGCCGCCAGCGCCAACAGGGCGGGCAGCAGCCAGCCCAGCGACCGGTAGCGCATGGCCAGAAGAAAAGCTCCAGGCAACAACACACCCGGCACGCCGTACATCAAGCGACCGGACGCCAGCGTCGCGGCCACTGCCGTTGCCAGTGCCAACAGGCCTGCCGCGCGGGTGCGATGGTGCAGCCCCCAGGCGATCAGCAACCCCAACGCCAAAGTCGGCATGACATTAAGCGTCGGCGAAGGGCCATTGAGCCAGCGATAAGGCCACTCCGACAGCAGCGCGAAAACCACCAACCCTCGCACATACCGGACATTGCCGGCGCTAAACACTTGCCCGGGCATGCTGCGTGCAACGTTGGCGGCTATCGCCAGGCAGAACCAGGGAAACGCCAGGCGGCCAACGACAAACAGCCAGTGCTCGGCCGGCCAGACAAAGCGCAGGTGATCGGCGACCATGGTGATGATTGCCAGCCACTTGAGCAAGTCCAGGCCACTGTCGCGCGGGGCTGTTGGCTGTTCGGTCATGTCCATCCCGGTAGAACCTGTGCGGCATTTGACAATGCCACACCCGGGTGTCCATCGCCTGCAGTTTGTCGGCTGGGCTGGCAAAAGGTCGCAAACATCGATTACTGTATATGCATACAGTAACAACGAGTAACCATCATGAACGACTACGATGAAGACTTCGCCACGCCGGACTCACCGACCCTGGTGGAAATGTGGAAGCATCAGGTGGTGCTGATGACCAACGAAGCCGAGTACCTGAACACCGAATTGCTCAAGGCGCGGCAAAACATTGCCAAGCTGGTGGCGATCAATGCCCAGCTTGCGGATCAGTTGCGTGGTGTGCGCAGCGCGGACAACCTGGCGCCATCGAACCTGTGGGAGTCGGCCTTGCCGGCGATCGAGCGCACAGCGCTCGAAAATCCAGGCGCCGCACACTTCACTGCGCCTCCTCGACCTTGAGCACCTCGCCGCGTGCCTCCAGCAACTGCACAAACGTCCTCAAGCTGCGCGATACCGTACCCCGCCGCCATACCAGCCAGGTGCGCAGGTAACGAAAGCGCTGCGACAACGGCCAGACACTCACCGTGCTGCACCCGGGCATACTTTCGAGCATGCTGCGCGGCATCAGTGCCAGGCCGGCACCGGCGCTGACGCAGGCGAGCATGCCATGGTACGACTCCATTTCAATGATCTTGCCCGGCACCGCCTCGTCCTGGGCAAACCAGCTTTCGAAGTGATGCCGGTACGAGCAATTGGCGCGAAAGGCGTAAATGGTCATGCCATTGACCTCGGCGGCGCGGGTAATCGGCGCATGGTTCAGCGGTGCGATCAGCACCATCTCTTCGACAAATACCGGTACCCCCTCCAGTGCCGGGTGCAGCACCGGGCCATCGACGAACGCGGCACTCAGGCGCCCGGCCAGCACACCGTCGATCATCGCCCCCGACGGGCCGGTGGTCAGGTCCAGCTCGACCTTGGCGTAGGCCTGGTTGTAAGCCGCCAGCAGCGTCGGGATACGCACGGCGGCGGTGCTTTCCAGCGAGCCGAGGGCGAAGGCGCCTTGCGGCTCGTCACCGGCCACGGTCAGCCGCGCCTCGGCCACCAGGTCGAGAATGCGCCGGGCATAGTCGAGAAAGTTCCAGCCCGCCGGTGACAGGCGCAAGCGGCTTTTCTCGCGGATGAACAGCTCGGCACCCAGTTCCTGCTCCAGTTGCTTGATCCGCGTGGTCAGGTTCGACGGCACGCGGTGGATGTGCTGGGCCGCAGCACTGATGCTGCCCTGCTCGGCCACCGCCTTGAACATCTCCAGTTGCACCAGGTCCATCGTCATTCTCTCTGCGTGAATGTTTTGCTCAGTATTATTCAGTTTCAGGCAAAGATACAACGCAGTAGTCTGAAGCCGTTCTCCTCCCATCAGGACCGCCGTGATGACCGCGATCAACTTCCAGACCCATGCTTTGTCGATCAACCCCGCCAGCGGCGAGCAGATCGGCCATTACGCCTATGAAAGCGCTGCCGCCCTGGATGCCGCCCTGGCCCGGGCCGCCACCGGCTTTGCCGCCTGGCGCCGCACGCCGGTAGCGGCGCGTACCGACCTGCTGCTGGCCCTGGCCGGCGCCCTGCGCGACAACGCCGTGGCCATGGCGCGGATGATCACCGATGAAATGGGCAAGCCGGTCGCCCAGGCCCAGGGCGAAATCGAGAAATGCGCCCAGTTGTGCGAATGGTATGCGGCCAATGGCCCGGCCATGCTCCAGGCCGAGCCTGCCCAGGTACCTGCTGGCCAGGCGCGCATCGAATACCGCCCGCTGGGCCCGCTGCTGGCGGTGATGCCGTGGAACTTCCCGATCTGGCAGGTGCTGCGCGGTGCAGTACCGGCACTGCTGGCCGGCAACACCTATGTGCTCAAGCACGCGCCAAACGTGATGGGCAGCGCCTACCTGCTGCTCGATGCATTCAAGCGCGCCGGCTTCCCTGAAGGTGTGTTCGAGGTGATCAACGTCACTCCGGACGGCGTCTCCAAGGCCATTGCCGACCCGCGCATCGCCGCCGTGACCCTGACCGGCAGCGTACGGGCCGGCACCGCCATCGGCGCCCAGGCCGGTGCCGCGCTGAAAAAATGCGTGCTGGAACTGGGTGGCTCCGACCCGTTCATCGTGCTCAACGATGCCAACCTCGATGAAGCGGTAAAAGCCGCGGTGATCGGCCGCTACCAGAACACCGGCCAGGTCTGCGCCGCCGCCAAGCGCCTGATCGTCGAGCAAGGCGTGGTCGAAGCATTCACCCGCAAGTTCGTCGAGGCCACCCGGGCCCTGGTCATGGGCGATCCGCACGCCGCCGACACCTACATCGGCCCGATGGCCCGCTTCGACCTGCGCGAGGAGCTTGACCAGCAAGTCCAGGCGACCCTGGCCGAAGGCGCAACGCTGCTGCTCGGCGGTGGCAAGGCCGAAGGCAACGGTAACTACTACCAGCCTACCGTGCTGGCCAACGTCACCGACCAGATGACCTCGTTCAAGCAGGAACTGTTCGGCCCGGTGGCTTCGATCATCAGCGCCCGCGATCCCCGCCATGCCCTGGAACTGGCCAACGACAGCGAGTTCGGCCTGGCCTCGACCATCTACACCAGCAACGCCGCGCTGGCCGAGCAACTGGCCGATGAGCTGGACACCGGCGGCGTGTTTATCAACGGCTACTGCGCCAGCGACCCGCGCGTGACCTTCGGCGGCGTGAAGAAAAGCGGCTTTGGCCGCGAGCTCTCGCACTTCGGTGTGCGCGAGTTCTGCAATGCGCAGACCGTGTGGGTGGATCGCAACTGACATCCGCCACGGTTAAAGGTCCATCGCCAGACGTAACTGCCTGGCCAGCGCAACGGCCTGTTCGCGGCTGGCGACATTGGTAAAGCCGAGCAACAGAGCGTGCCGTTGCCCCGGCCCGCGATACCAGCCAGAAAGGGGTTCGATCGCCAGGCCAAGGTCCCGCGCCCGCCTGGCGATCGTGCAATCGTCGCCCCCGCCGCTCAGATGCGCCACCAGGTGCATGCCCGCCGCCTTGTTGTCCAGTTGCAGGTGCTCGCCCAACTCGGCCTGCAAGGCGTCGACCAGGTACCGGCGCCTGTCGGCATAGAGGCCGCGCATTTTTCTCAAATGCCGGGCAAAGTGCCCTTCTTCGATAAAGGCGCTCACCGTCGCCTGCAACAGTTGCGGGCAGTGGTTCTGCATGTCCCCCACCACGGTGGCGAAGCGCGCCACCTCGGCCTGGGGAACCACCAGATAGGCCAGACGCAGGCCTGGCGCCAGCACTTTGCTGAAGGTGGCGCAGTACAGTACCCGCCCCTGGGTGTCGAGGCTCTTCAGTGCCGGTACCGGGCGGCCGCGGTAGCGGTATTCGCTGTCGTAGTCGTCCTCTATGACCCAGCTGCCCTGGCTGCTGGCCCATTCCAGCAGGCGTTGGCGCCGGGGCAGCGAGAGCGTGGCCCCGAGGGGGCTCTGGTGATGGGGAGTGACCAGGGCGAAGCGCGCGTCCGGGGCCAGCGCCATACCGGCTTCGACATCCAGGCCGTCGCCATCCACCGGAACCGGGACCAACTGCGCCCGGGCTTGCTCAAGAAAGCGCCTGGCCTGGAAGTAGCCCGGGTCTTCGAACCAGCAGCGATCGCCATCGTGCAGCAGGCTGCGGCATATCAGGTCGAGGCAGGCTCGGTACCCGGCGCAGATGAAAATTTGTTCCGCTGTGCAGGAAATCCCCCGTGACACCCCCAGGTAAATAGCCAGGGCCTTGCGCAGTGCAAGGTGCCCCTGAGGATCTGGGTACACCAGGCCATCCAGGCCGCCCTGGCGCAAGGCGCGACCGACCAGGCGCGTCCACAGCTTGCGCGGGAATGCGTCCAGCGCTGGCAAGCCAATCTGCAAAGGCATGGGTACAAGTGTTGAAGGACCCGGAGCGGTCGGTGGCCGCTCGAGCCGCTGCACACCGACAGCAACCGGCGTTGTACTGAGCAAGGGCGCTACCACCGTACCGGCCGGCCCTCGGGCTTGCACATAGCCTTCACCGCCAAGCATCTGGTAAGCCGCCTCGACCGTCCCACGCGCGAGGTTGAGTTCCGCCGCCAGGGCCCGGACTGACGGCAGACGCTCGCCAGGCTGAAGGCGTCCGGCACTGATGGCATCGCGAAAGCGCAGGTAGAGCTGACGGTAGATCGGCGTCGCCGCCTGTGGGTCGAGTGGCGGGTAGGTGTTCGGCATGTCCTAGTCGTTTGTGCATTATTTGGATCTATAAGGTAGTCCGTTACAGCCGTAAAGTAACGCCTCAACTTGATCAGGGAGATACCCGTGGGCAAACAGGCAACCATCCGGTTTCTGCAAGACGGCGCCGAACAGCACGCCGCATTCGAGCTCATGCGCGAGCTTCGGCCGCACCTGATTGACGCCGACGCGTTTGCTCAGCAAGTCAGGCGGCAAGCGCAGCAAGGCTACAGGCTGCTTGGGGCTTTTTACGGCGAGCAGCTCATTGGGCTGGCCGGTGTGCGCCACAGCGAAAATCTGCTCTATGGGCGCTTTACCTATGTCGACGATCTGGTGGTAGCCCCCGAACTGCGTGGCCTTCGTGTGGGCGCAGCGTTGCTCGATGCGGCGCGCGCAGAAGGCCTGCGCTGCGGCCATGCGCACCTGGTGCTGGATACCGGATTACACATGCCATTGGCCCAGCGCTTCTATTATCGCGAGGGACTGCTGGGCAAAGGCATGCATTTCGTTCAGGCATTGCCAGCCACCGAGCCACAGCGCCATGGATAACGTGCTGCTGATCAATGCCAGCACGCGCGGCAGCGCCTCGATTGGCTTGCGCCTTGCCAGTGAACTGCTCGACTGCATCAGACAACGCCACGCGCAGGCCACGGTAACCCTGCGTGATCTGGCAGCAGAGCCATTGGCACCCCTGAGCGCCGGTTATGCGACTGCGCTGACCCGGCTGACGCCGGCACACGACCCGGTATTCGCCAGTTCCGAGGCACTTGTTGGCGAACTGGAGCGTTGCGACTTACTGCTGATCGCAACCCCCATGCACAATTTCACCGTACCGGCAGTGCTCAAGCTCTGGATCGATCATGTGTTGCGGATCAACCGTACCTTCATTGCCGGCCCTGACGGCAAGGTCGGCCTGCTGGTGGATCGGCCGGTTTACGTGATCGTCAGTTCAGGTGGTTTTCATCGGGGGGCACGGGCTCGCCAGCCGGATTTTCTGAGCGCCTACCTGCGTCACGTGCTCGGTACACTCGGCCTGCAGAATGTGCACTTCGTCTACCTGGAAGGCCTGGCCATCAATGAGCAAGCGGTGCTTGCTGCCACTACTCAGGCCAGGCTTCAACTTGCAGGACATCCGTTGTTCGGCGATTTGGTCACGCCTGCCTGAGCCCTGCGTGACCTGTAACCAACAGGCCTTTAGTGCTGGGTAGGACCTTCGCGCCGGCGCACCGTCATCAGCCATTGGCCGGCCTGCCAGGTGGCGCCGACAGCGACCAGCCCGGCCACCGCCCGCCAGTCGCGGAAAAACAGCCGCAGGGCGTTGATCGTCGGCGGTGCATCGCTACTGCGGATAAACAGCCGGATCCGTGATGGCCGGCTGTTCGGCTCGACCGCCGCCAGCTCGGCGACACTGGGGTTGAGCGCTTCCTGAATTATCAGGTACTGGTTCTGGCGCTGCTCCACGCGGGCTTTCACCCCTTCTTTCTTCAGGCTGTCGAGCAGCCCGCGGGCCACTTCGGCGGCCTGCTGGTCGACCGTTGCGACAAATTTCTGCAGCTCCGTTGGCTTGACGTCCGCACCGCTGCTGAAAGCCAGCGGGCCGTCCTGGGTCAGGGCTTGGGACTTCACAGCTTCATTCATGATCAGCTCCTTGCAAAAAGGGCAAACCGCACCCCGGATGTGCCGCGCACGGGCGCAGCACACCGAGGGCAAGGCTTAGGCGGACTCGAGCAGTTCGCCGGTACGTTCCTTCTGAATACCACGCAGGCGCTTGGTCACCTCGTAAGACACCGAAGACGCCTGCGAATAGGTAATGCTCAAGCGGATGTTGGCACCGTCCATCCGCGCGGTGACGGTGGCGCAGTTCAATCCGGACGGGAACACCAGTTTCAGTGGGCCGACCACCACGTTGCTGCTGATCACTTCACCGAGCACCAGTTTATTGAACAAGCCGACGTAATAGGTCGGAGTGACCTGGAACTGCGCGGTGCCGCCGCCGACGACATCGGGCTTGTACACCGAACCCTGGCCGCTCATACCAATGCCCAGGTTGGCCAACTGGTTGGAGGCGTTACGGATCTGAATCGAGTCCGGCGAGGTGGATCCGCTGCCCAGACGCAGTTGCTGCACGTTGTTTTCGAACACGCAATCCCACACCGAACCCAGGCTGGCTTCCAGGGTCTGGCTGGCCTTGTACACACCAATCCCGCCGATCTGTTTGTAGTTGGCGATGGTCACGTTGTAGTCAACCGACCATTCCACGCCACTTTCACCCATCTGCGGTACGGTGGTCTGCTTCCAGGAAACACTCGCCAGGCCGATCGAGCCTGGCAGTTCCTGATACACCCCCATGGTCCAGGTTTCGCTGGTGTTGTTATTGAAGTCCACGTAGTAATTGGGCATGACACTCTCCATTGTCGTGTTGGGTACGGGCAGTTCGTCTGCCACGCAAGGAGAGAAGAGCAGCATCTGTGCCAAGTCGCTAATGACCGTAAAATCAATGACTTGGCAAAACACAACGAAAAATGGTTGGCCGTTTTCGTCCATTGCGTCCCCGTGGCCGGGGACGCAATCGGCCACCTCAGCCCAGGCTCGCCTTGCTGTAGCACAAACGGCTCGGGCGCAAGCCCATGCGCACCAGCGACAGCAGGAAACTGAAGCCGCACTGGTTGGGGTCCAGTACCGGTACATAGCAGCCCAGGTCCTGCTCAAGCAGGCGCGACAGCCGTTCGGCGACGCCCATGAAACCGGTGCAACCCAGCAGCAGCGCCTGCGCGCCGTCCTCGCGGACTGCCGCCAGGCCAGCCTCCAGTGCCTTGACCAGGACCACATCGACATCGCTCAAACTCGCCACCGGGCAGTCGATGGCACGAATCGAGGCAAAGTTGCTGCTCTGGCCGTAGTTGGCCACATGACCACGCTGCAGGGCCAGGGTGCTCTGCAGGATGGTGATGATGGAGAACCGCTGGCAGAGCCCCAGCGCGGTGAACGCCGAGGTGGGAAAGCCGCCGATGATAGGGATGTCGATGACTTCCCTGGCCGCCTCTACCCCACACATGTCAAAGTCGCTGAGCCAGATACCGTCGTAGCCCTCCTGCTCCAGGCGCCGGGCCAGCGCTACCACTGCCGGGGTATTTTCACTGAGGTTCAAACGGTTTTCGATACAGGGGCTGCCCTGGTCGAGGTTGAACACCTGGACGCT
Organism: Pseudomonas sp. JV241A; assembly: GCF_900275665.1. Taxonomy (NCBI): domain Bacteria; kingdom Pseudomonadati; phylum Pseudomonadota; class Gammaproteobacteria; order Pseudomonadales; family Pseudomonadaceae; genus Pseudomonas; species Pseudomonas sp. JV241A. Next base: position 49,848 of record NZ_OPYO01000019.1, on the reverse strand, counting down.
TACGTCCGCCGGCACTACCGGGGCGATGGAGGCCATCAGGGCCGTGTTGTAGGCACTGCTGTTGACCGGCGCAAGCATGGCGATACGCAGGCTCATGAGCGGAGCTCCTGCAATTGCCCGACGCTGCGATAGGGGCCGGGGTAGCCCAGGCCGGCGAGCAATTGCTGGAAGCTCCAGAGGATCAGCCCGCCAGGTACCCGCAGCGGCGCCTCGGCCTGCCAGCCGAGCAGGCAGACAGGCCGCCCGCTGTAGGGCCCGACGAGGGCACCGTCATTGCCGACCAGGTCGCCGTTGGAGGCCACCTGCGGGCCAGGGCCGGAGCCCGGGATGAACCAGCTGATGCTGTCCGGGGCCATGGCCAGCGGTTGCGCTTGCTGTTTGTCCCACAACAGCAGCGACTCGTTCTCGTAGCACAGGCGCAGGCTGGCATCGGCGCTTTGCAGGTCGATGGTGCCGATATCAAAGCCGCCCATGGTGTTGGCCCCGGCATGGTCGATGCGCGCCGGCCCGCACAGCACCCGGGCCTGGATGCCGCAGCGGTTGGCAAGGAATGCCAGCAGTGCCTCGGTGCTGCCCAGCTCACCGGCGTGCAAGGCCCGGCCCAGGGCCAGTGCGCGGCTGAGCGTGGCGCGAATCGGCAATGCCCGGTGCAGTTGCTCAGGGCTCATGACCCACAACGCCAAGCCACCGAACTCGCCAAATGCCGGCGAAGCGACGATCGGCCGCAGCATTTGCTCGGCGATTACGCTGGCATCATCGCTGTAATCTGCAGCGTCGACGGGTGGGGTCACGTTCAACTCCACCTCAAGGCCGTTGTGGCTGACCACGAAGGCCGGCCGTGGCGGCACCTGAGCGGCGGCGAAGGTCAGCATCGGCAACGATGGCACTGCCCGTCCGGCACCGTCGGCATCGACCACCGCCAGGCCAAGCCGTGCAGCCGCCAGGCACGCCACCAGAAAACCCAGGGCACCGCTCTCTGGCGGCACCACATAAGCCAGTCTGCGACCTTCGCTGGCCAGGCGCCGGGCAAGACTCTGCAAGGCCTGGACCGGTCCAAGGGGGTAGCGGCAACCGGCGATGGCTTCGGGCGCCCCCATGTAGGCCAATACGCCAGCGTCGCCCTCCTCTACCTCTTCCACGCTGACCACGCTGACCCGGGTGGCGGGATAAAAATCACCGACCTGGAAATGCTCCAGCAAGTGCAGGGCCGAGGTGCGCGTGCCGCCCCCACCACTGCCGAAAAAACAGCCGCCATCGATCAACGCACGCATATCCTTATGTTCCAGCTCGAAAGCCATGGTCTTGCTCCTGGTGTTGTCTGTGGGTGAATTGCCGTAGAGGTGTCAGCGCCGCAGCCGTGCCAGCCAGTCACTGGCTTCCTGCGCCGGGGGGTAGCCGCAATCCGCCTCGATGCCGCGCAAGGCCCGCTCCAGCACCTGGGCGGCCTGTTCCGGGCGACCGTCGCGCTGCAACAGGCGGGTCAGCTCCAGGCCGGTGCGCAGGCGCGCCGGGACGTTGCCGAGGGTCAGGGCGGTGGACAATGTGTTGCGCAGGGCGCTTTCGGCTTCATCCTGCTCGCCGGCAGCCAGCAATCCGCGGCCCTTGAGCAGCATCAGCTCGCACAGGTAGGCGCGCTCCTGATGGTCCTGGGCAAGGTCCAGGGCGCTGTTGACCAGGGCCAGTGCTTCACGTACCCGTCCGGCCAGCAGCAACACTTCTGCGCGCTTCCAGGCCTGGAAACCGTGGAACAACTGCCCGCCGTTGCGCAGGACATGGTGGTGGTAGCCGTCGGCTATGGCGCGCTCACCCTCATCGTAGAAGCCTTCCAGCCCCTGGTGGTAACCGCGCAGGATCTGCCCGACGCCCTGATAGAACGAAAACTCGTGACATGCCGATAGCTGCTCCAGCTCCCGCGCCAGGGCGCCCAGGTCGGGTTGCAGGCCCAGCAGCGCCGCCAGCCAGGCAGCGCCCTGCAGGGCCACGGCGCGGTTGAAGGCGTTGGCATCGGTCTGCCCGGCCCGGGCGGTGAGCTGGGCCTGGGCGTGGCGGGCTTGAGCGAAGCGGCCCAACTCGAAGGCGGCCAGCCCCTCGAAGGTGATCGCCAGGCCAATGAGGTCCAGGCCCTGGGTCTGGGGCCAGTCCGGCTGGTATTCGCTGAGCAGCTCACCACGGTTCAGGCAGGCCAGGCTTTCCTCGAAATCGCCGAGCCAGAACAAGGTATTGGCCATCGCCACATGCGCCTCGATGCGCAGGGCACTGAGCCCGGCCAGTTGCGCCCGCTGCAGCATGTCCTGGGCGGTGGCCCGCGCCTTGCCCAGATCCAGGCTCATCAACTGGGTGGTCCAGACACCGAACTGCACCGACGACAGCTCGTCTGAAGTACCCTGTTCCGCAGCGAGAGCCAGGGCGCTACGGTAGCTGGCCTGGCTGGTATCGCTGAGCCAACCCTCGATGCTGCGAAAACTCACGCCCAGCAAGCGGTGCAGTTCGAACTGCAGGCGCCACAGGTCCTTGCATTCGAAGACTTCACCTGCAACCTGCAAGCCTTTCTGCAATACCGGCAAGGCGCCACGGAAGTCGGCGTCTTCGATCAGCAGGCGCCCCTGGGCAAGGTAGCGTTCTACCGCCAGGCGCTTGTCGGCCCGCAACTTCTGGCGCCGCTCGATTACCTTGCGGTTGACCCCAAGCAACTGCGCGGCCGCACTTTTGTTGCCCTTGCAACGTTGCAGCGCATGTTCCACCAGCAGGTTCTCGGTTGCTGCCAGCTTGTCACCGCCATCCAGTTGCAGCAGCGCTTCGGCGAGGTTCGCCCATTTCTGCGGCGAGTGCTGCGCCGGCTCGAGGAAAGCCTGCAGGGCGGCACAGTCGATCAGCGGGCTCTGGGCCAGGGCGCCGATACGGTCGATGAGGTTACGCAGCTCGCGGACATTGCCAGGCCAGTCCCGTTGGCACAGCAGCGCCGTCGCCCGGGCGTCGAACGTCAGCGGGCGTGGCTGCAGGCTGCAGAAGTACTGGATCAGGCCGGGAATATCTTCGCGCCGGGCGTCCAGGCCTGGCAGCTCAAGTTCGAACACGGCAAGGCGGTAGTAAAGGTCCTCGCGAAAGCGTTCTTCATGCACCAGCGTCTTGAGGTCACGGTGCGTGGCAGCGATGACCCGCCCGGCGAAGTGGCGGTTCTCGCTACTGCCCAGCGGCCGGTACTGACGGGTTTCCAGTACCCTCAGCAACTTCGGTTGCAGGGTCAGTGGCAACTCACCCACTTCGTCAAGAAACAGGGTGCCTGTACCGGCCATCTGCAAATGCCCGGCCCGCTCACCCACCGCCCCGGTAAAGGCCCCTCGAGCATGACCGAACAGCTCGGCTTCGAGCAGGTACTCCGGAATTGCCCCGCAGTTGAGGTCGATGAACGGCTTGCCAGGCGCACCAAGACGATGCAGTTGCTGGGCGATGACTTCCTTGCCGGCCCCGGTGGGGCCGCAGATCAGCACCGGACGGTCGCTTGCCGCTACCCGCTCCATCAGTGCGTGCAATGCCTGCATGGCCCGCGAAGGCCCCATTACGCCATTGCTTGCGGCGCCCTGCTCCCTGCTGGATGCCCCCATCGGAATCCTTCCTGAAGTGGTATTGGCAGGGGTAGAGGTATAGCAGAAGCGCAGTAGCAGGTGGCCATTATGCGGGGGATTTAGACGTGCGGCGACCGTCAGGCCTATCGCGATCGACCGCAGCGGTCGCCGTTACTGCCCGGCGCCAAACTCATCCTGGAGCAAAATCGCCCGGGCCAACTCTTCATCGCTGGCGTTGAGGTCCGGATTCTGCGCGCGGATGCTCTGCAGCATCGACTCCAGGTAAACCCCACGGATTGCACCGCCGCTGGCGATGAACGACGAGGCATCGTCCCGCGCCGGAATGATCCGTTTGTCATCCTTGAAGGTCGAGTACAGCGACGCGGATACCCCGGCCGAGGTGGCGACATCACCGGCGTCGACTTTGGCCAGGGCCGAGCCGAAGGGCAGACAGAACACAAGCGAGGAAACGAGCAGTAAACGGCGCATGATGATGCCTCCGGATAAAGAGTGCCTACATCAACTAGGATTGCCGTAAGTCACCCTGAGTTCCCTGCCCTACTGCACCGGCAGGAAATTCATCAGCAACAGGCTCTGCGCATAATTGAGGCCAATGCGCCGGTAGCGCTCGTCGAGCATCTGCGCCAGCAGGTCCAGGCGCGCGACGATCTTGCCGAACTCCACGGCAAAGCTCAGGTTGCTGCCCTCCTCCGATATCTCGTTGGAAAACAACAGCAGCACGCCATTGGCGTCCTGGCGCTGGCTGAGCAGCCAGGTGGCCTTTTCGATGTTGCGCGCGGCGTTGCTGACGAACTGCGGGTCGATGGTATCGGTCATGAAGAATTCGCTGCGCCCGCCATGGGCGGTGACCAGCATGCTGCCGATGGCATAAATGAAGGCGCCGACCCGGTCGCCGCGAAACTCCGGGCTCAGGGCATAGCTGAGCGCTGCCAGGTCGCGGCGCTCGCCCAGTTGCGGCAAGGGTTGGCGTTGCTCGATGGCCTGGCGGATCTGCCGCTCGGCGGTGGTGGCGTCGACATAGCCGGACAGGCGCCACTGGTTGGGGTTGCGCAGGTACAACTTGTTCATCAGCAGGTACAGGCTGCGCAGGTTGTCGCGCATCGACAGCGTGGCCATGCGGTCGACGCTGGTCTGGAACAGTTCCTGGGGGCGGCCTTCGCTGAACTGGCTGGCGATGTCGCGGCCCTGTTGCTGGGTGCAGGCGCTGAGGCTGGCAAGCAAGGCGCCCGCCATCAATGGCAGGCGCACGTTTCGCAGTAAACGGACGAGGAACGGATCAACCATCGGCACCGGGTCGGAAATCTCTGGCGGTGCTGGGGATCAGCGCCGCCTGGCCATGAATAGAGCCGACAAATCCGAAAAAGTGCGATGACGGGCGATATTGCCTCAGTGGTAGGCGTCGCCGACTTTCACTTTGCCGCGGAACACGTGGTAGCTCCAGAAGGTGTAGACCAGGATCACCGGGATGATGAACAGCGCGCCGATCAGGGCAAACAGCTGGCTGGACGGCGGCGAAGCGGCCTGCCAGAGGCTGATGCCGGGCGGCACGATGTTCGGCCAGATGCTGATGGCCAGGCCCAGGTAACCGAGGAACACCAGCCCCACCACGCCGATGAACGGCAGGTGCGAATGGCGTTTGCGCAGGGCCTTCTGGATCATCACCACCGCACCGACGGCCAGCACAGCAAGCAGCAGCGAACGCATCCAGTGGCTACCGGCCAGCCAGCGCTGGGCGATATCAGCGTGAATCCAGGCGGTCCAGGCGCAAATCAGCACAATCACCAGGGCCAGCAGGTAGGTCAGCGGTCGGCTGTAATGGCGCATGCGCGACTCAAGCATGCCCTCGGTCTTGATCAGCAGCCAGGTGCTGCCGAGCAAGGCATAGGTCAGCAGCAAGCCGACGCCGCACAGCAGCGGGAACGGCGCCAGCCAGTCGAGGGCGCCGCCGGCGAACTGGCGGTCAACCACCGGAATACCGGAGATATAGGTACCGATCGCCACGCCCTGGAAGAAGGTGGCGACGATCGAACCGCCAATGAACGCCTTGTCCCACACATGACGCCGGTGCGCCTCGGCCTTGAAGCGGAACTCGAACGCCACGCCGCGAAAGATCAGCCCGGCCAGCACCAGCACCAGCGGCAGGTACAGCGCTTCGAGGATCACCGCATAAGCCAGCGGAAAGGCGCCATACAGCGCCGCGCCGCCGAGGATCAGCCAGGTTTCGTTGCCATCCCACACCGGCGCCACGGTGTTCATCATCACGTCACGCTCGCGGGAGTCCTCGATCAGCGCAAAGAGGATGCCCAGGCCCAGGTCGAAGCCATCCATGATCACGTACATCATCAGCCCGAAGGCGATGATCACGCCCCAGATGATCGACAGGTCGATGCCTTGAATTGCCATGTTCAAATCCTCTCTCAATCAGCCGCAGACAGCGGTCTGCGCGCGGTGGCGTCATCGGTGTGCCGTGCATCGGCGGCGTTCGGGCCCTTGCGCACCAGGCGCATCATGTAGCCGATGCCGACGGTGAATACCGAGAAGTAAATGACCACGAACAACGCCAGGGTCACGCTCATCTGCAAGGCGCCATGGTTCGAGGCGGCCTGGGTGGTGCGCAGCAAGCCGTAGACTACCCAGGGCTGGCGGCCGATCTCGGTGGTGAACCAGCCGGCCAGCAAGGCGATCAACCCGGAGGGGCCCATCAGCAAGGCCAGCCACAAAAAGGCCTTGTTGCGGTACAGCGCGCCGTTGCGGCGCAGTACCAGGGCGGCCAGGGCACACAGCAGCATCAACATGCCCAGCCCGGCCATGACCCGGAAACTCCAGAAGATGATGGTCGAGTTGGGCCGGTCTTCCTTGGCAAAGCTCTTGAGCGCCGGGATCTGCTTGTCCAGGCTGTGGGTCAGGATCAGGCTGCCCAGGTACGGCACTTCGAGGCTGTAGCGGGTGGTTTCGGCCTGCATGTCCGGCAGGCCGAACAACACCAGCGGCGATGGCTCACCGGGCTTGTTGTCCCAGTGGCCCTCGATGGCGGCGATTTTCGCCGGCTGGTGCTCCAGGGTGTTCAGGCCATGGGCATCGCCGACCGCGATCTGCACGGGCGTGGCCACCAGGATCATCCACATGGCCATCGATAGCATCTTGCGGATTTGCGGCGTGTCGTTGCCCCGCAGCAAGTGCCAGGCCGCCGAGGCACCGACGAAGAACGCGGTGGAGAGAAACGCCGCCAGCGCCATGTGCATCAATCGGTAGGGGAACGACGGGTTGAAGACGATCTTGAACCAGTCCACCGGCGCCACGCGGCCGTCGACGATCTCGATGCCTTGCGGGGTCTGCATCCAGCTGTTGGACGAGAGGATCCAGAACATCGAGATCAGCGTGCCGATCGCCACCATGATCGTGGCAAAAAAGTGCAGGCGCCGCCCTACCCGGTCCCAGCCAAACAGCATCACCCCCAGGAAACCGGCTTCGAGGAAGAACGCGGTGAGTACCTCGTAAGTGAGCAAGGGCCCGGTGATGCTCCCGGCAAAGTCGGAGAACCTCGCCCAGTTGGTGCCGAACTCATAGGCCATGACTAGGCCGGAGACCACGCCCATGCCGAAGTTGACCGCGAACAGCTTGGACCAGAAGTGATAGAGGTCCTTGTAGACCTGATTGTGGGTTTTCAGCCAGCAACCTTCGAGCACGGCCAGAAAGCTGGCCAGGCCGATAGTGATCGCCGGAAAGATGATGTGAAACGAGACCGTGAAGGCGAACTGAATCCGCGCCAGATCCAACGCATCCAGATTGAACATGACAGTATCCCGAGAAACCGCTGGCCCACCTGCGACCGCCAGTAAATGGCGGCTGCAGGGTCCAGGGTTTCAGTCAGTAGGTGGAAGTCGAGTGAAGTGTCAGATGTGCGCTGATGGAATCAGGTTGTCTGCACTGGCTTTCTCGAGTTTGATCGCGATGAACTTCGAGGTCGGGGTAAAGGTGCGATCGCCATAGCTTTCCAGCGGCACCAGCGGGTTGGTTTCCGGGTAGTAGGCCGCCGCCTGTCCTGGCGGGATGTCGTAGGCCACCAGGGTAAACCCGCTGACCCGGCGCTCGCGGCCGTCTTCCCAGAGCGAGACCATGTCGACTTTTTCGTTGGGCTCGAAGCCCAGGCGGCGGATGTCCTGCTCGTTGACGAAGACCACGTCGCGCAGGCCGAACACCCCACGGTAGCGGTCATCGAGGCCGTACAGGGTGGTGTTGTACTGATCGTGCGAACGCAGGGTCTGCAGGATCAGGTCCGGGGTGTCGCCACGGGCCAGCACCTCTTCGTTGACCAGTTGCGCCGGCAGCACGCTCGCGGTGAACTGCGCCTTGCCGCTTTGCGTCAGCCATTCGCGCTGCGAGGCGGTGTTGCCCAGGTGGAAGCCGCCGGGGTGCTGCAGGCGCGCGTTGAAGTCGGCAAAGCCCGGGATGACGTCGGCAATCAGGTCGCGGATGCGGCTGTAGTCGGCCACGGTCCACTCCCAGTCGATCGGCCGGTCACCGAGGGTGGCCTTGGCGATGCCGGCGACGATCGACGGCTCCGAACGCAGCAGCGCCGAGCAGGGTTTGAGCTGGCCATGGGAGATATGCACCATGCTGAAGGTGTCTTCGACGGTGATGCCTTGCGGCCCTTCGGCCTGCACGTCGATTTCGGTACGGCCCAGGCACGGCAGAATCAGCGCATCCCGGCCAGTCACCAGGTGCGAGCGGTTGAGCTTGGTGGCGATGTGCGCGGTCAGCTCGCAGTTGCGCAGGGCATCGTGGGTGCGCGGGGTATCCGGGGTGGCCTGGGCGAAGTTGCCGCCCAGGGCGATGAACACCTTGGCGCGCTGCTCTTCCATGGCCTGGATCGCCAGCACCGCGTTGTGTCCGTGCAGGCGCGGGGCCTTGAAGGCGAAGCGCGCTTCCAGGGCATCGAGCAGGCGTGCCGGCGGCTGCTCGTCGATGCCCATGGTGCGGTCACCTTGCACATTACTGTGGCCACGCACCGGCGACAGCCCGGCACCCGGTTTGCCGACGTTGCCGCGCAGCAGTTGCAGGTTGATGATTTCCTGCACGGTCGGCACCGAGTGACGGTGCTGGGTCACGCCCATGGCCCAGCACATGATCACCCGCTCGGCGCGGCGGTACATGCGTGCGGCCAACTCCAGCTCGGCCAGGTTCAGGCCCGACTGCTCGACGATATGCGCCCAGCGGGTGGCATCGACTTCGGCCAGGTAGGCGTCGAGCCCCGAGGTGTGCTCGGCGATGAAGGCATGGTCGAACACCGCGGGCTCGCCCTTGGCCTGGGCTTCGCGTTCCCATTGCAGGAGGAACTTGGCGATGCCGCGCATCACCGCCATATCGCCGCCCAGGGCCGGGCGGAAGTACGCGGTGTTGGTCGGTTCCGAGCCGTTGCTGAGCATCTCGAACGGGTGTTGCGGGTGCTGGAAACGCTCCAGGCCACGCTCCTTGAGCGGGTTCAGGCAGATCACCTGGGCACCGCGTTTGACCGCCTCGCGCAGCGGTTCGAGCATGCGCGGGTGGTTGGTGCCAGGGTTCTGGCCGATGACGAAGATTGCGTCGGCGTGCTCCAGGTCGTCGAACACCACGGTGCCCTTGCCGACCCCGAGGGTTTCCGACATGCCGACGCCGCTGGCCTCATGGCACATGTTCGAGCAGTCAGGAAAGTTGTTGGTGCCATAGGCGCGCACGAACAACTGGTAGAGGAAGGCCGCCTCGTTGCTGGCCCGGCCCGAGGTGTAGAACTCGGCCTGGTCGGGGGATTCGAGGCTGTTGAGGTGCTTGGCGATCAGCGCGAAGGCGTCTTCCCAGCTGGTTTCGACGTAGTGATCGGTGGCGGCGTCGTAGCGCATCGGATGGGTCAGGCGGCCCTGGTATTCAAGCCAGTAGTCGCTCTGCCGGGCCAGCTCGGTGACGCTGTAGCGGGCAAAGAAATCCGGATCGACCAGGCGCCCGGTGGACTCCCAGTTGACCGCCTTGGCACCGTTCTCGCAGAACTTGACCATGCCGCTTTCCGGCGACTCGCCCCAGGCACAGCCCGGGCAGTCGAAACCGCCGTTCTGGTTGGTCTTGAGCATCACCCGCAGGTTCTTGAAGGCGTTTTCACTGCCCAGCCAGCTCTTGGTCACGCTCTTCAGCGCGCCCCAACCGGCGGCGGGGGCGTCATAGTTTTTTATATGTTCATCTTGGCTCATCGGGGCTTCCTCGCTTGGCACGCAGGACAACTTTAACGTTTCGCCATCTAACAACTTGATAGTTACATCGCAGTTAATGGCGAACTTCGTTTTCTACCCTTTCAGGCTATTGAGCGTGGACTTTTGCGTCTAATCAAAAGAAATGACGAACCGATCAAAACCCTCTATCACCGCGCCGAAAGCCCCTGAATACGGGCCTCTAAAGCCACCGATAGATGAACCTTATCACGTGGTCATTATTAGTGATTTGACCGACTTGCATGGGCTATTTACCCTCAACAACTATCAAAGGTTTATTCTCCAAACAGCATCTCTGCCGCGATATAAGAGGCCCTGCCCATCATGAGTGCAAACGGCAAACAACTGGTCGACGGCTACAGTCGGAAAATCGATTACCTGCGCATGTCGGTCACCGATCGCTGCGACTTTCGCTGCGTCTATTGCATGGCCGAAGACATGCAGTTCCTGCCGCGCCAGCGCATCCTCACCCTTGAAGAGCTGTATCAGCTTGCTGAACGCTTTGTCGCCATGGGCACCCGCAAGATCCGCCTGACCGGCGGCGAGCCGCTGGTGCGCGCGGGCATCGTCGAGCTGTGCGCCCGGGTTGCCGCCCTGCCTGGCCTGCGCGAGCTGTGCATGACCAGCAATGGCTCGCAGCTCACCCGCCTGGCCCAGCCGCTGTTCGATGCCGGCCTGTCGCGCCTGAACATCAGCCTCGACAGCCTCGATGCCCAGCGCTTCAAGGCCCTGACCCGTACCGGCGACCTGGCCCAGGTGATTGCCGGCATCGATGCCGCCCATGCCGCAGGCTTTCGCCGCACCAAGCTCAATTGCGTGGTGCTCAAGGGCCGCAACGATGATGAAGTGGTCGACCTGGTGCGCTTTGCCATCGACCGCCAACTGGACATCTCGTTTATCGAAGAAATGCCCTTGGGCGTGATCAGCGAGCACCAGCGCAGCGAGTCCTATTGCTCAAGCGACGAGGTGCGTGCGCGTATCGCCGAGCACTTCACCCTGCTCGAATCGGCCGAATCGACCCAGGGCCCGTCGCGTTACTGGCGCCTGGCCGAAGCACCGGACATCCGTATCGGCTTCATTTCGCCCCACAGCCACAATTTCTGCGGCACCTGCAACCGTGTGCGGCTGACCGTCGAAGGGCGGCTGCTGTTGTGCCTGGGCAATGAACATTCCGCCGACCTCAAGCAGGTGCTGCGTGCCCACCCGGGTGACACTGAACGCCTGGACAAGGCCATCCGCCAGGCCATGACCCTCAAGCCTTACAGCCACACCTTCGATATCAACGGTGAGGTGCAGATCCTGCGCTTCATGAACATGACTGGCGGCTAGCCCGATGATCGTCCATCCCAAACCCAACCTGCTCAACGTCCTGGTTTCCCTCAAAGGCTCGATCGCCAAACGCATTGCCCGGCGCAGCGTGATGGTCACCGCCCTGGCATCGCTGATCGTGCTGGTGGAGAACCTGCATCCGGCGTTCTTCGCCAAGGTCAACGCCACACCCTTCACCCTGCTGGGTATTTCCCTGTCGATCTTCATGAGCTTTCGCAACAACGCCTGCTACGACCGCTGGTGGGAGGGGCGCAAGGCCTGGGGGCAGATGATCATCGAGGTGCGCTCGTTCATTCGCGAGAGCGTGGCGATTGCCGACCGCAAGACCCGCGATGGATTGCTGCTGGCGCTGTGTGGCTATGCCCATGCGCTCAATGCCAGGTTGCGTGGCGAAGATGAGCTGCAAGCGGCGCAACCCTGGGTGGCAGAGTCTTCGAACTTGCCGCTGCACAACATCAGCGACGGGATCCTGCAAAGCATCGGCAAGCGCTGTTCGCAACTGGCCGAGCAACAGCAGATCAGCGAATGGCGTTACCTCAACCTGGAGCAGCGATTGCGCGGGTTGTCGGAGGCGCAGGCGGTGTGCGAGCGGATCAAGACCACACCGCTGCCCTTCCCTTACACCCTGCTGCTGCACCGCACCATCTACATCTTCTGCATCCTGCTGCCGTTCGCCATGGCCGAGCCGCTGGGCTGGCTGGCACCGATCTTCACCTTGATCGTCAGCTACACCTTCTTCGGCCTGGATGCGATCAGCGACGAGCTCGAGGACCCGTTTGGCCGCGACGAGAACGATCTGCCAACCGATGCCATGGTGCGTACGCTGGAGCGCGAGCTGCTGGGTGCAACCGGGCGCAAGGACCTGCCGCCGCCGCTGTTGCCGGTGGATTTTGTCTTGAGCTGAAGCGCCCCATCGCGGGGTCGGCGCAATACCTGTGCTAGCTGGCTTGCCAGCGATGGGGCCACTGAAACCAGCACATCAGCTGTGGGTTGAGTTACGACCGCTTCGCGCTCGATCGCCGGCAAGACCGGCTCCCACAAGGTCGGCGCAAGACCTGTGGGAGCGGTGCCCCGCGATTAGTTCACTGGCGCGATTCGCACAGCTTGCCAGGCTTGAGGTGGGCAACGAAGTTGCAAGGCCGATGGCGGGCATCCAGTTGTTCGGCGAGGATGCCTTCCCAGGCGGTGCGACAGGCGCCGGTGGAGCCGGGCAGGCAGCACACCAGGGTGCCATTGGCCAGGCCCGCCAGGGCGCGGGTCTGTACGGTGGAGGTGCCGATGTCGAGGATCGACAAGGCGCGGAACAGCTCGCCAAAACCGTCGATGTGCTTGTCGAACAAACAGGCCACCGCCTCCGGGGTACTGTCGCGGCCGGTAAAGCCGGTACCGCCGGTGATCAGCACCACCTGCACGTCGTCTTCGGCAATCCAGCCCGCCACCTGGGCGCGAATCTTGTACAGGTCATCTTTGAGCAACACCCGATCAACCAACCGGTGCCCCATCTCCACCGCGCGCCTGGCAAGCAGTTCGCCAGAGGTGTCGTTGTCAAAGCTGCGGGTGTCACTGACGGTCAGCACGGCGATATTCAGCGGCACAAAGGCCGCGTCCAGTTTGATACTCATGCAAAGCCCCTTGGCAGCAGTCAGGAAGTTGCGGGCAACGCTAGAACTAAACACCGGCAGCGTCCAATCGATAGATCCGACCGGCTTATCGAGTGGGTCTATCGTCTACTGATCAAGCGCCTCTATCACCCGGTCACTAATGCTCATTGGACGGGCCTGGCCCTTTGCTTTACCGTTTTCCCACCCGCCCCCACTGACTTGCCAGGCTGTGCCATGGATATCAAACAACTCAAGTTTCTCCTCGCCCTGGACCAGACCCGCCACTTCGGCCAGGCCGCGGCGCTGTGCCATATCACCCAGCCGACGTTGTCGATGCGTCTGCGCAACCTGGAAGACGAACTGAACCTGGTGCTGGTAACCCGTGGCCAGCGTTTTGAGGGCTTCACTGAGGCCGGCGAGCGCATCCTGGCCTGGGCCCGCACCTTGCTTGCCGCCTATGACGGCTTGCAGGCCGAAGCCGCCAGTTGCCGCGGGCAGATCGTCGGCAGCCTGCGCCTGGGCATGGTGCCGCTGTCGAGCTTCAACCCCATGCAGTTTCTCCAGCCCCTGGCCCAGCGCTATCCGGAGCTGCAGTTCCAGCTGTCATCCTTGAGCTCGGAGCAGATCACCGATGGCCTGAGCCGCAACCAGCTGGACCTGGGTATCTGCTACCTGGACCAGATCAACAGCGCCTATTTCGACGTGATCGAACTGGGCACCACGCGCATGGGCCTGTTGTACGACGTGCGTCATTTCCAGTTCGAGCAGGCTGAACTCCCCTGGGAAGCGGTCAGCGAAGTGCCCCTGGGGCTGTTGAGCAAGGGCATGCATTATCGCCAGTCGGTCGACCTGAGCTTTCGCAGCCGCGGCCTGCAGCCCCATGCGGTGCTGGAAAGCGATTCCAGCTACCAGTTGATCCAGGCCGCCTGCGCCGGCATGTGCTGCGCGATCATGCCGCTGGATTACGGCCTGGAAGGCTTGAGCGAGCACCTGCGCATCGTGCCGATCAGTGCTGCCAGCGTGCATGCCCCCATCGGCTTGCTGCTGCGGCGTACCGAGCCGCGTTCGGCAATCGCGGAGAAGTGCTTTGCCGAGGTTAAATCACTGCTCGACAGCGAATTGAAACCGGCGTAGGCACTAGTCTGGTGTCCGCTCGGCCAGGTCTTCGAGCAGCTCGGCCGAGGGCACGAAGAACAGCCCGCCGGTGACCGCCGTGCTGAAATCCAGCAGGCGGTCATAGTTGCCGACCGGACGGCCGACGAACATGTTCTCGAGCATCAGTTCGATCGGTGCCGGCGAACGTGCATAGCCGATGAAGTAAGTACCGAACTCACCCGCGCCGGGGCGGCCGAACGGCATGTTGTCCCGCAGGATCTTCAGCTCTTCGCCGTCCGCGCCGGTGATGGTGGTCAGGGCGCTGTGGGAGTTGCTGGGCTTGACCTCGTCACCGAGCTCGATGTCCGACAGCTTGGTGCGGCCGATGACCCGCTCCTGCGCCTCCACCGGCAGCGCGTTCCAGGCGGTCATGTTGTGCAGGTACTTTTGCACCAGCACATAGCTGCCGCCACTGAAGGCCGGGTCTTCATCACCGATCAGGGTGAACTTGGGTACCTGGCGACCGACCGGGTTCTCGGTGCCATCGACGAAGCCGACGATGCTGCGCATGTCGAAATAGCGAAAGCCCTGCACTTCATCCACCACCTTGACCGCATCGCCCAAGGCCGTCATCAGCTGGGTGGCCAGTTCAAAGCACAGGTCCATCTGGTCGGCGCGGATGTGCAGGAGGATGTCGCCGGGGGTGGCCGGTGCGCGGCGCCCTTCTACGCCAAACTCACGGAACGGGTGCAAGGCCGCTGGCCGCGGCCCGCCGAACAGCTGGTCCCAGGCACTGGCGGCAAAACCGCACACGCACGACAGGTTGCCCGCCGGCACGCGCTTGCCGACCGAGCGGGTCAGGCCGGCGATATCGGCGCACCATTCGCGCACGGTGTGCAGCGCGTCACGGCCGGGCGCCAGGGTGGCGACCATGAAAATCGCGCTGCTGGTGATCGGGCTGCACACCGCTTGGGGTTCAGGAATATCGTTGTTCATGGCTGCCTGCACACGGATCAAAGCCAGCAGACTAGCAGATCAACGGCGCCTATGGCGTGACCTGGTACCCCCTGTTCTGCAGGCAACTGGTGTAGGCCGAGGCGCTGGTTGCCTCGCTGGTGCGCCGGTCCTCGCGGCGTTCCTGACGCTGCCGGGCGCCGCCGACCACCGCACCGGCAGCGGCGGTTTCACCGGCACGGTTCTGCCGGTATTGCTGTTTGACATCGTCGTCGACCCGGTCGTACACCTCATCGTGCTGACGACCCCGCACCTCAGCGCCTGCAGCTCCGGCGGCAGCGCCCACGGCCGCGCCGCGTACCCGGCCACCGACATGGGGCTGGCTGGTCGTGGAGCTGGCGGCGACGTTATGGCAATCGTTGATATCAGTCTGTACCTGCTGGGCGCTCTGGCCCTTGATCGGCACCACGGTTTCGGCCCAGCCCTGGGCACACACAGCCGACAAAACCAGGCACAGGCCAATGGATGGCAACCTGTTCATGATGGACTCCGGAATCAGACAGTAGAAACAGTGTAGCTGGCAACTTGTGGGAGCGGGCTTGACCCGCGATGGGGCCGGTTCAGCCAGCACATCAATGGCGCCCATCCTCGCGCCGGCGCTGCTGACGCCCCAGCCACCATCCGGTCCCCGCCCAGCCCAAGGCAATACCCGCGCCGATCAACATCGCCAGTTGCGGATGATCGCCCATGACATCCAGCCCACGCTTGAGCCAGCCACTCACGGCATCGCCGCCGCGATAGACCACGGTGTCGGTAAAATTCTTGGCCTTGTACTTCTGCTCCGGCTCCACCACGGTGTAGAGCATCTCGCGCCCCGGCCGCACCAGCGCGTACTCACCCACCCGGCGCACCACCATGACCAGCACGAACACGGCAAACAGCGGCGTCAGGGCCAGCCAGATAAACCCCAGCACCATCACCAATGGCACCGCCACCAGCAACACCCCGACCCCGAGCTTGCGCGCAATATGCCCGGTGACGAACACCTGGGTAAGAATCGCCAGGGCCTGCACGGCGCTGTCGATCAGGCCGAACACCTGGGTCTGTTCGGTGCGGCTGGTAAAGTGCTCGGCCACCAGCCGCGCCTGCTCGAAGTACAGGAAGGTGCTAACGCTGGCCAGCAACATCACGAACACCGCGATGCCCAGCAGGTAGGGCGAACGCAACACCTCGCTGGCACCCGCAAAAGGATTGCCGCCCAACGGTTTTGAACGGGGGTGCTCGGTTTGCGCCGGTAACGGATACAGGTCGCGCCAGTGCTGCAGGTACATGGCCGCGACCACGCTACCGAGCAGGAACACCGTGGCCAGCACCACCAGCCCTGCATGGCCGATCAGCCCCACCAGCAAGGTCCCGAGCAACGGCCCGAGCAAGCCGCCGAAACTTGCCCCCGCCGCCAGCAAACCAAACAGGCGCTTGGCCTGCTCGCTGGAGAACAGGTCGGCGAGCACGCTCCAGGCCAGCGAGATGGTCAGCAGGTTGAACATCGACAACCAGATGTAGAACGCCCGCGCGCCCCACAGGTTGTCGGGTTGCACGGCAAACAAGGCGGCGAACAGCAGCAGGTTGCTGGCCATGAACGCATAGGTCCAGGGCAGGATACGCCGGCGCTGTACCTTGGAAGCCAGCCAGCCGAACAACGGCAAGGCAATCAGGGTGACGATGAAGGTGCCGGTGAACAGCCATTGCAGGTTCTCGACGCCACCGGCCACGCCCATGGTCTCGCGCACCGGGCGCAACATGAAGTAGCCGGCGAACAACAGAAAGAACAAGGCCAGGCCAGCGACCACCGCCGGCGATTCGCCGGGCCTGACATTCAACAGCCGGGTGCTCAGGCGTTTCATGGCCTTAGCCGAACTGCTTGATCAGTTCTTGTTGTTGCTGGGCCCCGAGCAGCGGCCCGCTGCCGGCCTTGAGCTGATCCAGTTGGCGATCCGGGCGGCTGGTGGCCGGGATCACGGTGGTCACTGCCGGGTGGCTGATGGCGAACTTGAGAAACAGCTGCGCCCAGCTGCCGATCCCCGCCTCTGTCGCCCAGCCGGGCAAGGCCTGGCCCTTGACCCTGGCAAATAGCCGGCCGTCGTCGAAAGCGCGGTTGATCAATACCGCCACGCCCTTGTCCTGGGCCAGAGGCAGTACCGTACGCGCGGCATTGGGAGCATTGACCGAATAATGGATCTGGATGAAGTCCAGGGCTTCACTGCGCAGGATCTGCTCCAGCTCATCCAGGCCGCTGTCAATGTAGTGGGTTACGCCGACATAACGGGTCAGGCCCTGGGCCTTGAGTTCGCGGGCATAGGGCAATTGGTGCCGCCAGTCGCGCAGGTTGTGGATCTGCAGCAGGTCGACCTTGTCGGTACGCAGCTTTTGCAGGGACCCGGCCCACTGCGCTTCGGCCCCCGCGCGGCTGTCAGCAGCGATCTTGGTGGCGATGAAGGTGTTATCCCGCCAGCCACCCTCCTCCAGCAACTGGCCAAGCATTGCATCGGCGCCGCCGTAGTTGGGCGAGGTGTCGATCACTCGGCCGCCGCCGTTAAAGAACACCTTGAGCACTTCCTTGAGCTGTTGGTACTCGGCGGAACCGGCCTCGACCTCGAAACTGCCGGAAGTACCGGCACCGATTACCGGCAGCGCCTCGCCCGTTGCAGGAATCTTACGGGTCAGCAATCCCGTGCGGGGCTGGGCAAAGGCCGCGCGGGTGAAAGCCAGCCCTGCGGCCAGGGTGGCACTGGCCGCGAGAAAGTGGCGACGGGTAGGCATGGCACACCTCCTGAGAAGACCTGGGCTCAAGGGCTAAAAGCTTAGTGCCACCTGCGTAAGCATGCCGAAAGCAGTGCACCGGCATTCGTTACTGCATGTAAAACCGCCACGGAGTACATTTGTACTCCACCGTATCAAGCCGTGGTTTGCGCAACGGCAGGCAATACCAGTTCCTCGGGAGCTTTGACGAAAATACTGTACTTGCCGCCCTCCATCTCTTCGAAGGCGATCAGCTTGTCCACCAGTGCCGCGCTCAGCACTTTGCCAGCATTGAGCAGGAGCATGCCGTTGTCGGCATTGAGATTGCGCGCCAGCACCATGCCGCCAGCCAGATCGCGGGTGCTCAGCACCTTGACCGTCGGATCGGCCAGGGTCACGTCACTGAGGAACTCGGCGCAGACCTTGACGAAATCCTCCACCAGCCCCGGGTCGTATAGCTTGCCGGCGTACCTGCGGATATACACCAGCGCTTCATCGCTGTTCATTTGCCGTTCAAGGATCAAGCCGCGTTGCAGCTCGATGAAATCCACCGCCAGTTTCAGCCAGCGCGCATCCTGGGGAATGGCCTCACCCTTGAGACGGCCGGGAAAGCCGCTGCCATCCCAGCGTTCCTGGTGGTGAAGGATGATGCGCGCCGCTTCCTTCATCGGCTCCAGGGTCATTACCAGCGACTCGCTGTGCTGCGGATAGGCCCGGTACAGATCGCGCTCGGTATGCGGCAGCAGGTCCGCCGGGCACGTCAGCATGCTGTCGCTCCAGCTCATCTTGCCGATGTTGTACAGCGCCGCCGCCATGGTCAGGTCGCGGCTGCGGCCTTCGTCCAGACGGTGGCGGGTGCAGCACACGCGGATCAGTTCGATGACCTGGCGGTTGGTCTGCTTGGCTTTGGGCAGGCGCAGGTTGGCCAGCAGCGAGAACACTTCGGTGCCGGTCACGTAACTGCGCTTGAGTTCTTCGTAGGCCAGGTCGAGCATGTCGGCGGTCTGCTGCAGTTCGGCGGTACGCGCCGCAACGCGCTGTTCGAGGCTGGCGTTGAGCGCCTTGAGTTGCTGGTTCTGCGTCTGGGCCAACTGTTCCAGGCGTCGCCGTTCGCTTTCCGAATGCTGGTAGGCCAGCGCCTGGCGCAGGGTTACCAGCAATTCTTCGTCATTCCAGGGTTTGCTGATATAGCGATGGATCTGACCGTCGTTGATGGCTTTGGCGATGGTGTCCATGTCGGCATAGCCAGTGAGCAGGATGCGCAAGGTCGCGGGAAAACGCTGATGGATGTGCGCCAGCAAGGTGGCGCCGTCCATGTTGGGCATGCGCGCATCGCTGATCACCAGGCTGACCGGGCGCTGTTCAAGCACTTCCAGGGCCTGGGCGCCGCTTTCAGCCAGCAACACCTCGTAAGGCTGGTTGCGCAGCAGGCGGCGCAAGCTGTTGAGAATCGAGGTTTCGTCGTCGACCAGCAACACGACGGGTTTATCCGCTACGGGTTCTTCCATGGTCCCCTCCCTGCACCTTGGGCCTGCGCACCAGCTCCTGAACACAGGCTAGATGACATTTGCCGAAACGGTCGACCTTTGTGCCCGGGTTCGCGCATGGGCATTTGCCTGACTATGCTGACCCTGAAGGTGTTCCATGAGCATTGCTACCAGGGAGGGTTGCCCGATGCACGTCCACTTGCCGGTTGCGCGCGCCATCGGAGCGTTGCGATGAGCCAGCCACCGACCGACATCAATCGCCGGATTCTGATCGTCGACGATACGCCGTCAATTCATGAGGACTTTCGCAAGATCCTCGACGCCGGCTCCTGCACCCACGACGCGCTAGGGGAAACCGAGCACGCGCTGTTCGGCGCCCCGCCGACGGCGCCAGCCCAGCACTTCGACCTCGATTCAGCCTTCCAGGGCGAGCAGGCGCTGGCCAAGGTCGAGGCGGCCCTGAATGCCCAGGCGCCCTATGCCATGGCGTTCATCGATATGCGCATGCCGCCCGGCTGGGACGGCCTGCAGACCATCGCACGGCTCTGGCAGGTCGATCCCAAATTGCAGGTTGCGCTCTGCACCGCCTATTCCGACTATTCATGGGAAGACATCGCCGGCCAGCTTGACCTGGGTGACCGCCTGCTGATCCTGAAAAAGCCTTTCGATGCCATCGAGATCCGGCAAATGGCCAATGCCCTGACGGTCAAATGGCAGATGACCGAACAGGCCGCACTCAAGGCCGAACGCCTGGAGCAGGCGGTCGAAGCGCGCACCCGCGAGCTGGCCGATGCCAATATCATCGTGCAGAACAGCCCGACCATTCTCTACCGGCTAAGGGGCGAGCCGCCCTTTGCCCTGATGTACATCTCGCACAACATCACCAAGTTCGGTCACTCGGCAGCCCGGCTGGTCGGTGCTGCGGATTGGGCCAGCACCCTGGTGCATGCCGATGACCTGGGCAAACTCGACGAGGCCATGGCGCGGGTACTGGACCGTGATGCCGCCGCGGCCTCCATCGAGTTCCGCCTGCGCACCGCCGATGACACCCTGCGCTGGGTCGAGAACCGCTATATCCCGGTACGCAACGCCCAGGGCCAGCTGGTGGAAATCGAAGGCATCATCCTCGACATTACCGAGCGCCGCCTGGCCGAAGAGAAATTCGCACTGATGGCACGTACCGATGGCCTCACCGGCCTTGCCAACCGGGCCATGCTGATCGAGCGCCTGCACCAGGCGTTTGCCGCCGCCAGGCGCGGTGCAACGCCATTTGCGATGTTCTACCTGGACCTGGATCATTTCAAACGGGTCAATGACACCCTCGGCCATCCGGTCGGTGACTTGCTGTTGCAGGAGGTGGCACGACGGCTCAGCGCCTGCACCCGCGAGAACGACGTGGTTGCCCGCCTGGGTGGCGACGAGTTTGCCATTCTGCAACTGGACGTCGACGAGCCGACCCGCTGTGCCGCCCTGGCCAGCAAGGTCTGCGATGCCCTGGCCCAGCCCTACTACCTGGACAACAATGCCGTGCGCCTGTCGTCGAGCATCGGCATCAGCCTGTACACCCCCCAGTGCCTGAGCGCCGATGGCTTGCTGGCACAATCGGACATGGCCCTGTACCGGGCCAAGGAAAAAGGCCGCAACCAGTTCCAGTTCCATAGCGAGGAGATCACCCGCGAAGTCGGCGAGCGGGTAACCCTGGCCAACGACCTCAAGCACGCGCTGGAGCACGACGAGCTGCAGTTGCAGTTCCTGCCGGAGATCGACCTGGGGAGTGGCAAGGTGCTCGGCATGGCGGCCCGGGTGCGCTGGCTGCACCCCGAGCGCGGCTGGCTGGCACCCGAGGTGTTCATGCCGGCGGCGGAAAAAACCGGTGTCAGCATCGCCCTTGGCCATTGGCTGCTGGACCAGGCGTGTCGGCAGATGCGCCAGTGGCATGACCAGGGCATCGCGCCACCGTTGATCGCCATGGAGGTTTCACTGACCCAGCTCAAGTCGGGCGCGGACCTGATCTACGACGTGTTGCGCACCACCGCCCGCTGGAACATCTGCCCCTGGGAATTGCGCTTCGACGTCACCGAAGCGACCCTGGCGCAAACCAAGTGGACCCACAACGATATCCTTCCCCGGCTGTGCCAATTGGGGGTGAAGATCGCCATCGACAATTTCGGCAGCGAGTATTCCTCGTTCGACTACCTCAAGACCTACCGGGTCAACCATCTCAAACTGGCCCCGCAACTACTCGACTGCGCCAGCAACGACCCCGATTGCGCGCAGACCTTGCGCGCCATCATCAACTTTGCCCGTGACGTCGGTATCGGCATCATCGCCGACCGGCATGAACTGTCGCAGCCACATGACCTCCTCGGAAGCGACGCTGCCCAGCCGATCAGCCATGCCTTCAGCCGCTCGCTGGACAGCGCCCAGGCGCTGGAACTGCTGAAGCTCGACAGCATGCCACTGCCGCAGGTGAGGCGATGAACCCGCTCAGCCAACCCGCCAACCGGCGAATCCTGATCATCGACGACACCCCGGCAATCCATCAGGATTTTCGCAAGATCCTCAGCCCCGAGCCGCTGGGCCGGGAGTCGCTGGAAGCTACCGAGGCGCTGCTGTTCGGCTCATCCGCCAGGCGACGCCTGCAGTTCGAACTCGATTCCGCCTACCGGGGTGAAGACGCGCTGGAGCTGGTCACCCGCGCACGTGCGCAAGGCCGTCCCTACGCCATGGCATTCACCGACATGCGCATGCCCCCTGGCTGGGATGGCCTGGAAACCGTCAAGGCATTGTGGAAGGCCGACCCGCACCTGCAAATTGCCCTGTGCACGGCGTTCTCGGACTACTCCTGGGACGAACTGGCCGAGCACATCGAGTTCGGCGACCAGTTGCTGATCCTGAAAAAACCCTTCGACAGTCTGGAAATCCGCCAGATGGCCAATGCCCTGAGCTGGAAGTGGCAACTGGCCCAGGACGCCACGCGCAAGCTGCATGATCTGCAACGCACCGTCGAGGAGCGGGTGCAGGAGCTGCTGCAGGTGTCCCGACTGCTGCACTACGACGCCCTTACCGGTTTGCCCAACAGCACACTGCTCGGTGACCGCCTGACCCAGCATCTGTTGCATGCGCGTCGTCACGAGCGCAAGGCCGCGGTGATGTTCCTTGGCCTGGACCGCTTCAAGCGCATCAACAATGCCCTTGGCCATCCGGTCGGCGACGAAGTGCTCAAACAGGTCGCAGCACGGCTGACCAGCAGCGTACGCGAGTCGGACTCGGTGTTCCGCTACGGCGCCGACGAGTTCGTGGTGATCCTCTGCGACATTGTCCATCCGCAGCAAACCCAGGGCGTCGCCGAAAAGCTCCTGGCCTCGATCAGCATGCCGCATGCCCTGGCGGGCCATGACCTGACGGTGACCGCGAGCATGGGTATCAGCCTTTATCCCGATGACGGTAGCGACCCGGTGTGGCTGATCAAGAAGGCCGAGACCGCGATGCGCAATGTCAAGGACAGCGGCCCCAACGATTTCAACTTTTTCATCGACGACATGAACCTGCGCGCGCGCCGCCAGCAGTCTATGGAAAGCGGCCTGCGCCTGGCCCTCAAGCGTGACGAGTTTGTCCTGCACTATCAGCCCAAGGTGGACTTGCGCCACGGCACCATCGTCGGTGCCGAGGCGCTGGTGCGCTGGCAGCGTCCCGACCACGGCTGGGTGTACCCCGCCGATTTCATTCCGGTGGCCGAGGACAGCGGCCTGATTATCGCCCTCAGCCAGTGGGTGCTACGCCAGGCCTGTAGCCAGGCACGCGCGTGGCAAGCGCAAGGAATGGCGCCATTGCGCGTTTCGGTGAATGTCTCGGCCATGGACTTTCGCCAGCGCGGCTTTGTCGACAACCTGGCCGGCGTGCTCAATGACACCGGCCTTGACCCGTCGCTGCTCGAACTGGAAATCACCGAAAGCGTGCTGATGCGCAACGTCGACGCCACGGTCGTCACCCTGCAGGCGATCAAGCAACTGGGTGTGCGCCTGGCCATCGATGACTTCGGCACCGGGTATTCGAGCCTCAGCTATCTGCAGAAATTCCCCGTCGATGTGTTGAAGATCGACAAGTCTTTTGTCCGCGAGATGGGCAGCGACAACAACGATGCCCGGCTGGTCAGCAGCATCATCAGCCTGGGCAAGAGCCTGAACCTGAACATTATCGCCGAGGGGGTTGAAACCGCCGAGCAACTGAGCTTCCTCAAGGCCCAGGACTGTGAGCAAGGCCAGGGCTACTACTTCAGCAAACCGCTAGACCCTGCAGCGTTCGCCCGGCTGCTGCACACCTACCCACAACGCATCGCACCCCACGATTGAGAGCGCATGGATGGCACAACCCCTCCCCTTGCTGGTAGTTGCAGCAACCCTTGGCGCCAGCGCCGTGGCCCTGGCACAAAGCGTTGGCGGGCCGCTCATGCCGCTGCCGGCCCTACCGGTACTGGCTGCCGAGCGGGTCGAACTGGGCCGCAAGCTGTTCAACGATCCACGTCTGTCGAGCAACAACAGCCTGTCCTGCGCCAGTTGCCATCAACTCGACCATGGCGGTGCCGACCGTTTGCCGCGCTCGCTCGGCGTCGATGCCAAGCCCTTGCCGGTCAATACCCCCAGTGTATTCAACGCCAGCCTGAATTTTCGCCAGTTCTGGGATGGCCGCGCGCAAACCCTGGAGCAGCAAGCGCACCTGGTGGTGCAAAGCCCGACGGAAATGGGCAGCGACTGGACGGTAGTGGTGCAACGCATTGCCGCCGACCCGCAGTACCGCAGCGGCTTTGCCCAGGCCTACAGCGAAGGCGTGAGCGAGCACAGCATCCAGAATGCCCTGGCCACCTTCCAGCGCACCTTGCTCACCCCCGGCTCGCGCTTCGACCGTTACCTGCAAGGCAACACCGAGGCCCTCACAACCGAAGAAAAATACGGCTATCAGCGCTTTCAGGAGTATGGCTGCATCGCCTGTCACCAGGGGGTGAACATCGGCGGCAACATGTTCCAGAAACTCGGTGTGCTGGGTGACTACTTCAAAGACCGCGGCAACCCGAGCGAGGCAGACCTGGGGCGCTACAACGTCACCGGTGACGAGGACGACCGGCATGTGTTCAAAGTGCCCAGCCTGCGCAATGTCGCGGTCACCGCACCGTACTTTCATGACGGCTCGGCAGCGACCCTGGAAGCGGCGGTCGAGGTCATGTTCCGCTATCAGCTCGGGCGCACGCCAAGCGCCGAGGACCAGGCGCTGATCGTCCAGTTCCTCAAGACCCTGACCGGTGAATGGGAGGGCAAACCGTTATGAGACTGACCCACCGGCACGGTCTGTTCCTGTTGGGCGCCAGTGCGGCGCTGTTGGCCTCGGTTCTGGTGTACCTGTACATCATGTCCAAGGCCGATGAAACCGAAACCTACGCCCGGGCCCGCGATCTGGTCCGGCAGATCAAGCAATACGACTCGCAATGGGAAAACGAGATCCTCAAGGCGCGCATCACCATCAGCTACAACTATGACCCGCTGGTGTCGCCGCTGGTGGAGATGACGCGCCTGTGGCAGGCGTTCGAAACCACAGAGGCCCTGCATGGCCACAGCGATACACCCGCCTGGCGCACGGCCTACGCCGATTACCAGGGCGCCCTGGCGCAGAAGTCGCGGCTGGTGGAACAGTTCAAGTCGCATAACGCCGTGCTGCGCAATTCCCTGGCCTTTTTACCGACCGCCGAAGATGGTATCCAGGCCCAGCTAGGGCAGCTTGCAGATGCCGACAAACTGCGCCTGCACACCATCGCCACCGACACCTACGACCTGATGCTCAGCAGCCTCGAGTTCGCCCAGATGACCACCGACGACAAGGCCGCCGACATACTGGTCGGGCTGAACAAGCTGGCCATCAACAAAGAGCGTCTGCCCGTCGAGTTCCACGTCCCCATCGATATCCTCAGCAACCACATTGCCTTGATCCTGCGCGAGCAACCCAAGGTCAACCAACTGCTTGAACAGATCGAGGCAGTGCCGGTGGCCGAACGCCTGGACGACATCACGTTGATGCTCGATCGCGACGAGCGTGCCGCCACCCTGGTCGACCAGCAGTACCATTTCTACCTGCTGGTGTTCTCCACCCTGCTGGTCCTGCTGTTGATCTACATGGGCATACGCCTGATGCGCAGCTTTGGCGAGATCAACCGGGTCAACCGCGCGCTGGTCAGTGCCAACGACGAGCTCGAGCAACGGGTCGAGGAGCGCACCCGCCAGCTCAAGGACACCCAGAGCGAACTGCTCGACACCGCGCGCCAGGCCGGCATGGCGGAAATCGCCACCAACGTTCTGCATAATGTCGGCAACGTGCTCAACAGCGTGAACATTTCCGCCGACCTGGTGACCCGCAAGCTGCGCAACAGCAAGGCTCTGGGCCTGGGCAAGGCCATGCAGCTGATCAATGAGCACCCCGACGACCTGGGGCGTTACCTGAGCGAAGACGCCAAAGGCAAAATGCTCCCTGGTTACCTCAACCAGCTGGTCGAGGCGATCAGCCTGGAGCAGAAGGAAATGGCCGATGAGCTGACCCAGTTGAGCAAGAGCGTCGATCACATCAAGGACATCGTCGCCACCCAGCAATCCTATGCCGGGGCCAGCACGTTGCTGGAGCCGCTGGTGGTCAGCACGCTGCTCGAAGATGCCCTGCGCATGAACGCCGGCGCCCTCACCCGCCACCACGTTACGGTGCTCAAGGAGTACGACGAAGTACCGCGGATCATGGGCGATAAACACCGCCTGCTGCTGATTCTGATCAACCTGATCAGCAACGCCAAATACGCCATGTCGGACGTGTGCAATCACGCCCGCAACATGACCCTGGGGGTCAACCGGCTCGACGACACCCTGCTGATCAGCGTCACCGACGAAGGCGAAGGCATTGCCCCGGAAAACATGACGCGGATCTTTGCCCACGGCTTTACCACCCGCAAGGAAGGCCATGGTTTCGGCCTGCACAGCTGCGCCCTGGCCGCGGTGGAAATGAACGGCCACCTGGCGGCCTACAGCGACGGGCCGGGCAAGGGTGCCCGCTTCGTCCTGCAAATCCCGTTGATAATCGCCGAAGGTGAATCATGACCGAGCCCTGCAACCGGCGCATCCTGTTGATCGACGACACGCCGGCGATCCATGACGATTTTCGCAAGATCCTGGCCCCGGAATGCGCCTCCAACCCCGATCTCGATGCCCTGGAAAACGCCCTGTTCGGCGAAGCACCCAAGGCCGTCGCCACCGTGTTCGAACTCGATTCGGCCTACGGTGGCCAGGAAGGCCTGGGCAAACTGATCGATGCAGCGAGCCGCCAGCGCCCCTACGCCCTGGCCTTCGTCGACATGCGCATGCCCGATGGCTGGGATGGCGCGCAGACCATTGAAGCGCTGTGGCAACACGACCCGTTGCTGCAGGTGGTGGTGTGCACGGCCTATTCGGACTACTCCTGGGACGAGTTGCTCAACCGCCTGAACGGCCATGACCGCCTGCTGATCCTGAAAAAGCCGTTCGACAACATCGAAGTCCTGCAGATGGCCAACACCCTCACCACCAAGTGGGAAATGACCGCCCGTGCCCAGTTGCAGATGAACCAACTGGAACAGCGGGTCGCGCAGCGCACCCTGGCATTGACCCAGGCCAGCGCCGCGCTACAACGGGAGATCGACGAGCGCAAGCTGCTGGAAAGCCAACTGGTGCAATCGGAGAAACTTGCGTCCCTGGGCCAGTTGGCAGCAGGCGTCGCCCACGAGGTCAACAACCCGATTGGCTTCGTATCATCCAACCTGGGGGCGCTGGACGACTATTTCAGCCGCTTGCAGGACATGCTCAAGGCCTACCGCGACGCCGAGACGGCCATCGACCCGACAGCGCTGAGTGCAAGCCTGGCGAAACTGCGCACCGAGATCGAACTTGACTACATCCTCGAGGACATTCCCCAGCTGATCCGCGAGTCCAAGGACGGCATCAGCCGCGTTGGCCAGATCGTCAAGGACCTCAAGGACTTCTCCCGGGTGGACTCCAGCCAGGACTGGCAGTGGACCAATCTGCAGCAGGGTATCGAGTCGACCCTGAACATCGTTGCCAGCGAACTCAAGTACAAGGCCGATGTGCTCAAGGACTATGCGCCGTTGCCCGAGGTCGAATGCCTGCCCTCGCAGATCAACCAGGTGATCATGAACCTGGTGGTCAATGCCGCCCAGGCCATTGGCCCGGAGCGCGGCACCATCACCCTGCGTACCGGCTGCGAGGGCGAGCAGGTATGGATTGAAGTGGCCGACAATGGCTCGGGCATAGCCGCCGACAGCCTGCAAAAGATCTTCGACCCCTTCTACACCACCAAGCCGGTTGGCCAGGGTACGGGGCTGGGATTGTCGTTGTCGTACGGGATCATCAAGCGCCATCGAGGGGAAATCCGCGTGCACAGCGAGCTCGGTGCCGGCACTACATTCAGGATCGAACTGCCAATACGTCAGGCGCGGGCGGCCTAGCGCTGCAGCAATGGCCTCATCGCGGGGCAAGCCCGCTCCTACAGATATAGCGCCAATCCTGTGGGAGCTGGCCTTGCCAGCGATCGAGCGCGAAGCGGTCGTAATCCAGGCGACACCTGATGTGCTGGCTGTACCGGCCTCATCGCTGGCAAGCCAGCTCCCACAGGTCGCACATTTGCACGCCGTCAATGAAACGGGAAGATGTAGTTCATCCACGCGGCCATGCGCAGGAGGATCTTGCGCATGGTGGCGATATGCGGAAAGTGCTTGCTGTACAGCGCTGCCTGGCCATAGGCACCGCCGGGCATCTGCTTGGCGTACTGGGCGAACGCCGGGTCGTCGATTTCGATGATCACCGGTACCCGCCCTGCCGGGGGGGAGCCTGTGTAGCTGACCAGGTTGCCGGAGGGCTGGACCTGGCCTTCGCCGATCACCGCGATGACATTCTTGACCTTGCCGTGAAACACCTTGCCCGGAATGCCGTCGAAGGCCACTTCCGCGTCATCGCCGGGCACCAGGCGCAACAGGCTGTTCTGGCGCATCCAGGCGGCGAAGTACTGGCCCTCTTCAGGGATGAACACCATCGACGGGCGCAGCGGCAAGGCACTGGCCATCATCCCGGCGCGCAACGATACATGGGTGACATAGCCCTTGCTCGGCGCCCGCACCACGGTGCTGTCGAGTTCGAACTGGGCGTTGTCCAGTTGCGCCTGCAGGTCGTCGACCCGGGCGATGGCCGCTTCCTGCTCGCGGCGGGTACCGAAGTTGCGTTTGATCAGCTCGTTGATGCGGTACAGATCACCCCTGGCGGCGACGATCTGCGCCTTGAGCGAGCGCAAGCGGTGCTCGAACGGCGCCGGGTCGATGCGAAACAGCACATCGCCCTTCTCCAGCGGCTGGTTGCCCTTGACCGGCACCTCGATCACTTTGCCGGTGACCACCGGGATCACCGGCACCGAGACGAAATACGAACGCGCTACCTCCGAATACGGGTGGTTGTAGTTCATGGTGAAGATCAGCGCACCGATCATGACGATGCCACCGAGTACCGCAGTGGGCACGGTCCATTTGTTCAGCGGGATGCGAAACAGCTTGAAGATCGCCACGCAGATCGCGGCGTAGGTAAGGATCAGTAGCAGGTCCATGGCTCAGATGCCTTCGCCGCGTTCGTCAGCGGCGGATGTTCCTTCGAGTCGGTCGAGGCGTTGTTGCAGTTCGAGTACCTGTTGTTCCAGGCGCAGCACATGGTTTTGCGGCGACTTGCCGTCGCCGAACCCCCAGCCGCGATCTTCGCGGTAGAGCATCGCCCAGATCCACAGGAACGGCCACAGCGCATGCAGGGTGAACAGGCTGACCCAGCCGGTGGCATGGATCGCATCCTGATGCGGATGATTGCGGTGCACGGCAATTTCGTAGGGGATGTCGTGCAACACAATGATCCCGTAGAACAGCACCAGGCCGACGAAAATCAACAAACCCAAGGCGAAGTAATCGAGCATGATCGCTTACCGGCGCTGTGCTGTGAGCAGTGGCTTGAGTGTAGATCACCGATTGCCTTGTCAAGCTGCAGGCCGTGTATACCGTTGGTCGCGCCACACGGCCGGCGCATGGAAGGCTGGACTAGGCTCAGTTCACTTTCGACTGGAGATCGCTCCATGTCACTGGCTGAAGAACAGAAGATTGCGCGCAGAAAGGAAACCCTGCTGTTCGTGTTTCTGGTTGTCTGCCTGTTCCCCTTGCTCTCGGTCGCCATTGTCGGCGGCTATGGCTTTCTCGTCTGGTTTTACCAGTTGCTCTACGGCCCGCCCGGCCCACCCAACGGATAGCCCGCGCCCGCAGACTACTGGAGCCAGCCCATGGATGAAGCCCTGCACATTGCCAGCCTGGTGGTACACGCCCGCCCCGAACTGCTCGAGGCGGTGAAAGCCAACCTGCGCCTGCTCGACCACCTCGAACTGCACCGGCAAAGCGCCGCCGGCAAGCTGGTGGTGGTGCTCGAGGCAAGCGATGAACAGCAGATCCTGCAGCGCATCGAACAGATCAACAGCCTGCCCGGCGTGCTCAACGCCGCCCTGATCTACCACGAACTCCTCGCCCCAGAAGGAGACAGCCCATGAGCATGACCCGCCGTGAATTCGCCAAGGCCCAGGCCGCCGCCATCGCTGCCGCCGCAGCCGGCCTGCCGATTTTTACCGATGCCAGCAACCTGGTGACCGAGGCCGACCTGGTCACCCTGAACTGGAACAAGGCGCCCTGCCGGTTTTGCGGCACCGGCTGCAGCGTGATGGTCGCCACCCGCGACAACCGCGTGGTGGCGACCCATGGCGACGTCAAGGCTGAGGTCAATCGCGGCCTCAACTGCGTCAAGGGCTACTTCCTGTCGAAGATCATGTACGGCAACGACCGCCTGACCCAGCCGTTGCTGCGCATGCGCAACGGCCAGTACGACAAGCAGGGCGAGTTCCAGCCGATCAGTTGGGACAAGGCCTTCGACATCATGGCCGCCAAGTACAAGGAAGCGCTGAAAAACAAGGGCCCGGAAGCGATCGGCATGTTTGGCTCCGGGCAATGGACGGTGTGGGAAGGCTACGCCGCCAACAAGCTGATGAAGGCCGGTTTTCGCAGCAACAACATCGACCCCAACGCCCGCCACTGCATGGCCTCGGCGGTGATGGGCTTCATGCGCACCTTCGGCATGGACGAGCCGATGGGCTGCTACGACGACATCGAAGCCACCGACGCCTTCGTGCTCTGGGGCTCGAACATGGCCGAGATGCACCCGATCCTCTGGAGCCGGGTCACCGACCGCCGCCTGAGCCAGCCGCAGGTCAAGGTGGCGGTGCTGTCGACCTTCGAGCACCGCAGCTTCGACCTGGCCGACATCCCCATGGTGTTCAAACCACAAACCGACCTGCTGATCCTCAACTACATCGCCAACCACATCATCGAAAGCGGCGCAGTGAACAAGGACTTCATCAGCAAGCACACACGCTTTGCCCGGGGCGCCGACGATATCGGCTACGGCCTGCGCGCCGACGATCCACGGGAAGCCAAGGCCAAGAACGCCGACAAGGCCAACACCTGGAGCGATATCGACTTCGAGCAGTTCGCCGCGTTCGTGCGGCCCTACACCCTGGAGCGCGCGGCGAAGGAATCGGGCGTGCCAGCGGAGCGCCTGAAGGCGCTGGCCGAGCTATACGCCGACCCCATGCGCAAGGTGGTGTCGTTCTGGACCATGGGCTTCAACCAGCACACCCGTGGGGTGTGGGCCAACAACCTGATCTACAACATCCACCTGCTCACCGGCAAGATCAGCGAGCCGGGCAACAGCCCCTTCTCGCTCACCGGCCAGCCCTCGGCCTGTGGCACCGCCCGCGAGGTCGGGACCTTCTCGCACCGTTTGCCCGCTGACCTGGTGGTGACCAACCCCAAGCACCGCGCCACCGCCGAGAAGATCTGGAAGCTGCCAGCCGGGACCCTCCAGGAAAAGGTCGGTTTTCACGCCGTGCAGCAGAGCCGCATGCTCAAGGACGGCGTGCTCAATGTGTACTGGACCCAGGCCAGCAACAACATGCACGCCGGGCCCAATATCATGCAGGAGGTGTTGCCGGGCTGGCGCAAGCCGGAGAACTTCGTGATCGTCTCGGATGTCTACCCGACCGTGTCGGCCCAGGCCGCCGACCTGATCCTGCCCAGTGCCATGTGGGTGGAGAAGGAAGGCGCGTTCGGCAACGCCGAACGCCGCACCCAGTTCTGGCATCAACTGGTGACGGCCCCGGGCGAGGCCCGTTCGGACCTGTGGCAGCTGATGGAGTTTTCCAAGCGTTTTACCACCGACGAGGTCTGGCCCGCCGAGTTGCTGGCCAAGACCCCCGAATACAAGGGCAAGACCCTGTTCGAAGTGCTGTACAGAAATGGCCAGGTCGACCAGTTCCCGGTCGAGCAACTGGAGGCCGGCTACCAGAACGATGAAGCCAAGGCCTTTGGTTTCTACCCGCAAAAAGGCCTGTTCGAAGAGTACGCCCAGTTTGGCCGTGGCCACGGCCATGACCTGGCCGCCTTCGACCGCTACCACAGCGAGCGCGGCTTGCGCTGGCCGGTGGTCGACGGCAAGGAAACCCGCTGGCGTTACCGCGAGGGCCTCGACCCCTACGTCGAGGCAGGCAGCGGCGTGCAGTTCTACGGCTACCCGGACAAAAAGGCGATCATCTTCGCCCTGCCCTACGAGCCGCCGGCCGAAGCGCCGGATGCCGACTATCCGTTCTGGCTCAGCACCGGCCGGGTGCTCGAGCACTGGCACACCGGGACCATGACCCAGCGCGTCGAAGAGCTGTACAAGGCGGTGCCGGATGCCTTGGTGTATATGCATCCGGAGGACGCCAAGGCCCTCAACGCCCGGCGTGGCAGCGAAGTGAAGCTGGTCAGCCGGCGTGGCGAGATTCGTGCACGGATCGAGACCCGTGGCCGTAACAAACCGCCACGGGGGCTGGTGTTCGTGCCGTTCTTCGACGCCAACAAGCTGATCAACAAAGTCACCCTGGACGCCACCGACCCGATCTCCAAGCAAACCGACTACAAGAAATGCGCCATACGCATCGAGCTGATCAGCGTGGCCTGAGGAGAACCGTCATGCCTATTCGCAGCCTGCCCTTGCTGATGTTTGCGGTGATCGGCCTGGTGGTCGCCGCCGAGGTCGACTACCCCCTCGATGCCCCAGGTCCGGACGGTCGCCGCCCTGGCGGTACCCTGACCCAGAGCATGCCGGCGCCGCCGCTGGCCAACGACGAGAACAAGGACCTCAAGCGCGAACGCAACTATCCCGACCAGCCACCGACCATTCCCCACACCATTCGTGGCTATCAGGTCGACATCAACGGCAACAAGTGCCTGTCCTGCCATAGCCGCGCCAACAGCGCGCGCAGCCAGGCGACCATGATCAGCATCACCCACTATATGGACCGCGATGGCCAGGCCCTGGCGGCGGTATCGCCGCGGCGCTACTTCTGCACCCAGTGCCACGTCGCGCAAAAAGAGGTGCAGCCGCTGGTGGGCAACAGCTTCGAAACCATCGACAAGCTGCTGCAAGACGATGCCAACGCCGCGCAGAAACCCTGAGGAGGCGCCATGCAAGCACTGTTCAGGCTATTCAAGGAATACTGGGGCATTCTCTGGCGGCCAAGCGTCTACTACAGCCTGGGTTTTCTGACCCTGGGCGGGTTCGTCGCCGGGATCATCTTCTGGGGCGGCTTCAACACCGCCCTGGAAGTGACCAACACCGAAAAATTCTGCACCTCCTGCCATGAGATGCGCGACAACGTCTTCGTCGAGCTCAAGGACACCATCCACTACAGCAACCGCTCCGGCGTGCGCGCCAGTTGCCCGGATTGCCACGTGCCGCACGAGTGGACGCACAAGATCGCGCGCAAGATGCAGGCCTCCAAGGAGGTCTGGGGCAAGCTGTTCGGCACCATTGACACCCGCGAGAAATTCCTCGCTCATCGCCGCGAGCTGGCCGAACACGAATGGGCGCGGCTCAAGGCCAACGACTCGCGCGAATGCCGCAACTGCCACAACTTCGAGTTCATGGATTTCACCCGCCAGAGCAAGCGTGCCGCAGCCATGCACTCGACCTCGCTGGCCAGTGGGCAGGCGACCTGCATCGATTGCCACAAGGGCATTGCCCATAAGCTGCCGGACATGCGCGGGGTGCCGGGTTGGTAACTCAGCGCGCCACACTGGCCTCATCGCGGGGCAAGCCCGCTCCCACAGGTTGGGTGTACACACATCCATTGTGGGAGCTGGCTTGCCAGCGATGAGGCCAACACAACCAGCACACCAGGCAGCGCCTGGATTACAAGCGCCGGCAAGCCCGCTCCCTCAGAGGTTAAATAATCCGCAGTCCCGCGCCAGCGCCGACTATATTGAGCTAGTCCCCGCCCGCAGCCAGAGCGCGCGCCATGCTGGATACCCATCAGCTGATCATCTGCGAACATTGCGATTGCGTGTACCAGAAGGTCAGCCTCGGCAAACACCAGAAAGCCCTGTGCCAGTGCTGCGGCGCCGTGCTGCAGCGCTATAACGGCCTGAGCGTGCAGCAACGCCTGGCCCTGAGCGTCACCGCGCTGATCCTCTGGGTGTTCGCCAATTTCTACCCGATCATGAGCATTAGCCTCAAAGGCTTGCACAATAGCGCCACCCTGTGGGACTCGGTCCGGGCCCTGGCCACCGGCCCCATCACCTTTATTGCCCTGGTGGCGGCCATCTCGATCATCATCGCCCCGGTGTTCCAGCTGCTGCTGTTGATCTGGGTACTGGGCTTTGCCCTGGCCGGCGGCCGTGCCCCGGGCTTCAGCCTGTGCATGCGCTGGCTGGAAACCCTGCGCCCGTGGAGCATGCTCGAAGTGTGCCTGCTCGGCGCCATGGTCGCGGTGTTCAAGCTGGCCGGCATGCTCGATGTGCTGCCGGGCATCGGCCTGGTGGCGCTGGCAGCGCTGAGCCTGCTGATACTGCGCATCGCCGGGCGCGATATACGCGAACTCTGGGACCTGCTGCCATGAGCCGCCCACCGCGCGCCGCCGAGCTCAACCTGGTGCTCTGTCATGCCTGCGGCATGGCCTGCGACAACAGCAACCAGCCGCACGACTGCGAACGCTGCGGCGCACCCCTGCATGCGCACAAGCCCGATTCCCTGACCCGCACCTGGGCCTACCTGATCGCCTCGCTGGTGTTCTACATCCCCGCCAACCTGCTGCCGGTGATGAACACCACGCTGTTCGGCAGCGGCGCCGACAGCACCATCATGAGCGGGGTCATGGAGTTCTGGGAGCATGGCGCCTGGGACATCGCCCTGATCATCTTCATCGCCAGCATTGCGGTACCGGCGACCAAGTTCGTCGCCCTGGCCCTGCTGCTGATCACCGTGCAACGCCGCAGCACCTGGGCGCAGAGCCAACGGGCGCGACTGTTTCGCTTCGTCGAGCTGATCGGCTACTGGTCGATGCTCGATGTGCTGGTGGTGGCCCTGGTAGCGGCGCTGGTCAAGTTTCAGGCCCTGGGCGATATCGAACCGCGTCCGGGCATTCTGTTTTTCGGCATGGTGGTGGTGCTGACCATGCTCGCGGCAATGAGTTTCGACCCTAGACTGATCTGGCAGCGCGACAAGGAGCAGGCCGATGACTGATACCCGCCAAGACAGCCCACAACCCGGCCAGCCCGGGGTCAAGACCCGCCGTTTCAGCATCTCGCTGGTGTGGATCGTGCCGCTGGTGGCGGTGCTGGTGGGCTTGTCGCTGGTGGTGCACAACGTCATGCAGCAAGGCCCGACCATCGAGATCACCTTCAAGACCGGTCAGGGCCTGGAAGCCAACAAGACCGCGGTCAAGTACCGCAATGTGGTGATCGGCCAGGTCACCGCCGTGGAGTTAAGCAAGGACCAGAAGAGCGTCACCGCCACGGTCAAGCTGGTCAAGCAGGCCGACAATTTCACCCGGGTGGATTCCAAGTTCTGGGTGGTGCGGGCACGCATCGGCGCCGGCGGCGTGTCGGGTATCGATACCCTGCTGTCCGGTGATTTCATCGGCGCCGACTCCGGCGAATCGAACACCCGCGCCAAGGCCTTCATCGGCCTCGAATCGCCACCGCCGATCACCTATGGCGAACCGGGCAAGCGCTTTTTCCTGCACGCCAGCGATCTCGGTTCGCTGGGGGTCGGTTCGCCGGTGTACTACCGCAAGATCCCGGTGGGCCAGGTGGTCGCCTACGGCCTGGATGAAAACGGCAAAGGCGTCAGTATCGAAGTGTTCATCAACTCGCCCAACGACGCCTTCGTTACTGACAACACCCGCTTCTGGAACGCCAGCGGTGTCGATGTCGAAGTCGGCGCCAACGGCTTTGCCTTTCGCACCGAGTCGCTGTCGTCGGTGATCGTTGGCGGTATCGCCTTTCGCGCCCCGGACTACAGCCCCGACGATCAGGTGGCCGCCGAAGACCGCCAGTTCGAGCTGTTCGACGACCGCGCCCGGGCGCTCGCCCCGCCCCATGGCAAGGCACAGTACCTGAGCCTGCGCTTCGACCAGGCCCTGCGCGGCCTCAAGGTCGGTGCCCCGGTGGAATTCCTCGGGGTGGAAATCGGCTCGGTGGTTTCGGTGAACCTCGACTTCGACGTCGAAAAACGCACCTTCCCGGTCAATGTCGGCATCGTCATCTATCCGCAACGCCTGGGCCGGGCCCACACCAAGTTGCTCAAGGCACTGAACCACGACCCCGACGACGAAAAGGCCGCCGCGCAGTTGCTCGGCTCCTTCGTCGACAACGGCCTGCGCGCCCAGGCCCGCAGTGGCAACCTGCTCACCGGGCAGCTGTACATCGCCCTGGACTTCGACCCCAAGGCGCCCAAAGTGGTGTTCGACCCGACGGCCCGGCCGATTACCATCCCCACCGTGCCGGGTAGCCTGGAGCAACTGCAGGAGCAGTTCCAGGTCATGGTCGAGCGGCTCAACCGCCTGCCCATCGAGCGCATCGCCAACAACCTCGATGCCAACCTGGTGGAGCTGCGCAAAGGTTTGCAGCAGTTCAACAGCCGCACCTTGCCGGGCGTCCAGGGCACCTTGCAGGAGGTCAGCAAGACCCTGCAGTCGGCCAACTCGACCCTGGCCGAGGATTCGCCCCAGCGTGAGCAGCTGACCCAGACCCTCGACGAGCTGGGGCGCATGTCGCGCTCGCTGCGCGAGTTGGCCGATTACCTGGGGCGCAACCCCGAGTCGCTGCTGCGTGGCCGGCCCAAGGATGCACCCGCTGACTCGCTAAAACCTTCGTCGCGCAATTGACCGCAGGAGCACACCCATGGCGCATGCCTCCCCGTTTGCAGTGTTGAGCCTGGCGGTGTTGCTGGCCGCCTGCCGCAGCGACCCGATCCACTACCACACACTGATCCCGCAGCAACCGGTGCCGGCCAGCAGTGTCGATGTGCAACTGGAGCAGGTCAGCGTGCCGCCCCAGGTCGATCGGCCGCAGGTGGTGATTCGCCAGGGCAACAGCGGCCTGGCGATCCTCGAGACCGAATGGTGGGGCGCAAGCCTCGCCGACGAGTTGCGCAATGCTCTGGTCAACCAGTTCGTCAGCAGCACTGCCCAGCCGCGCCTGGGCTTGCGCGTGGAGGTGCAGCGCTTTGACTCGGTGCCGGGGCAATACGCCCTGTTCGATGCCCGCTGGCGGTTGCGTGCCGGCAACGGCAGCGCGCTGCTGAACTGCCGCAGCGTGATCCAGAGCCCGGCCGGCGCCAGCATCGACGAACTGGTGCTGGCCCATCAACAGAACCTCAAGCGTTTCACCGAACTGGTCAGCCAGGCGGCCCGCGGCGGTGCCAGCCGTTGCCCGGCCGTTCACTGAAACCCGCTCGCCTGCCCGAGGGCCCACTCATGGCCAATAATCGCCCGGTTCACCTGGGCACTGCCCGGGAACTGCTCGACGTGCTGATCCGCGCCGGGCTGATCGCCGTGCTGGTGCTGTTCTGCTTCGACATCTTCAAGCCGTTCCTCAACCTGATGCTGTGGGCGGTGATCCTGGCGATCACCCTCTATCCGCTGAGTCAGCGCCTCGGTGGCTGGCTCGGCGGGCGCCCGCGCTGGGCTGCCGTCGTCCTGGTGATCATCGGCCTGGCCTGCCTGATCGGGCCGCTGAGCCTGCTGGGCGCTTCGGTGGCCGACACCGTGCAACAAGGCATCACCGGCTTCGAGGACCAGCGCATCGAAATCCCGCCGCCACCGGCCAACGTCCGTGACTGGCCGCTGATCGGCGCGCCGCTGTACGGCATTTGGGCCCATGCCAGCAGTGACCTGAGCTGGGCGGCGACCCAGGTCGCGCCGCACCTCAAAGGCCTGAGCAAGACCCTGCTGACACAACTGGCCGGGATTGGCTCGGGCATCCTGATGTTCCTTGTGGCCCTGGTCGTCGCCGGCCTGATCATGGCCAAGGGTGCAACCGGCCAACGCGCGGCGGTGGCGATTGCCACCCGCGTCGCCGGCCCGCAGCGCGGCGAACAACTGGCCGCATTGTGCACCGCTACCATCCGCGCCGTAGCCCAGGGCGTGGTCGGCATCGCCTTCATCCAGATGCTGCTGGTGGGTGTCGCCCTGGTCATTATGGGGGTTCCTGCTGCCGGGGTGCTGGCCCTGCTGGTGCTGCTGCTGGGCATCACCCAGCTGCCGGTGTTGTTGATCACCCTGCCGGTGGCGATCTACGTGCTGGCCCATGACGGCGTCAGTGCCAGCACGGTGATCTTTGTCATCTGGATCTTGCTTGCCGGGCTCGCCGACAACGTCCTCAAGCCCATGCTGCTGGGTCGCGGCGTGGCCGTACCGATGCCGGTGGTGTTGATCGGCGCCCTGGGCGGCATGCTGACCAACGGCATCATCGGCCTGTTCATCGGCCCGGTGGTGCTGGCCGTGGGCTACGAGCTGTTCATGAGCTGGGTGGCGCAGCCGCTGGCCGTCGACAGCCCGGCCGAGGAGCCTGCACCGGACCCGCCAGGCACTTCGGGCAGCACCATGGACTAGACTTCAAGCACGGGGGGGGCTGGCAACACAACGCTACCGGAGGTGCCCCATGAGCCAGTACCAACGCCTATTCCTGATGGTCGGCTGCGACCTGCGCCACACACCGGCACTGGAACGTGCCGCCGCCCTGGCCCGCGCCACGGGTGCCGCCTTGCATATCTGCGCCTTTATCGACGAGATCGACACCCTCGGCCTGATGAGCGGCGACGAACACCACCTCGACACCCTGATGCTGGACAACCGCCAGTGGCTGGCCGATGAGGCGACCTTGCTGCATGAAAACGGCATTCGCGTCAGTACCGAAGTGATCCTGGCCCGAGACGTGCTTCAAGCAGCCTTGACCCAGGTCGCCGAGATCGACCCCGACCTGCTGATCAAGGATGTACAACACGAACCGCTGCTCAAGCGCCTGGTGGTCGCGCCGCTGGACTGGCAACTGCTGCGCGAATGCCCGTGCCCGGTGCACCTGGTAACCGACGTGCATTGCCCGCTGCCACGCATTGTCGTTGCCGCCGTCGACCCGACCCACCCCGAGCACCCGCACAACGATCTCAACGAAACCGTGATCGAAGCCGCGGCCGACCTTGCCCGCCAGTGCAACGCCGAGCTGCACCTGTTGCATGTGTGTGACAGCGCCCACACCCATATCGCCGACTTCGGCGCCGGGACCGTGACCATGCCGGGCTTTGGTGATGATGTACGCAAGTCGATCCACAAGGCCTTCGAGCACCTGGCCCAGCGTCACGCAATACCCGTGGAGCGCCAGCACTTTTTGTCGGCGCCGATTACCCGCAGCATCGCCGAGTTCGTCAGCCACAGCCGCGCCGACGTGCTGGTGATGGGCAACCACCCGCGCAAGCTGCTCGAACGCCTGACCGGCAGCACCACCGAGCACGTGCTGGAACACCGGCTGTGCAACGTGCTGGCAATCCGCGGGGCGAGCTGAGGCTCAGTCGTACTCGGTTTCGGCGTGTTCGCCCAGCAAGCGGCGCTGGCGTGGCGTGGCAGCGGCCAGCACCGCCGGGTTGAACTGAAAGTGCAGGTAGGGCGAGAACTTCTGCGCGACCATGCGTCGGCCGTAATGCACCTGCAGCAGGTAGCGGCTGCGGTCTGCGCTGCGGTTGTCGCTGCCGGCGTGCCACAGCTCACTGCGAAACACCAGGGCGTCGCCGGCCTGGCATAGCACCACCTGCGGCGGACGGCCCTGCCAGCTCTGCTCATTCTTGCGCGGCGCGCGCCCTGCCCTGTGGCTGCCCGGTACCACCCGGGTCGGACACAGGTCGGCGTCGATGTCATCCAGGTACAACTGCACGGTGCAGATCTGCATTGGCAGCTCGAAGGCCGGGTCGGCCATCAGCGCCGGGGCGGCGTCCATCATCAGGTAGTCCAGGTGCAAGGACATGCCCTGGTAGCCCGGATGGCAGCGCCAGGCGGTCTGGCCGATGATATGGCAATCCTCACCCAACGCCGCCTCGGCCAGCTCGATCACCCCGGGCAGGTCGAGGAACGCCAGCCACAGCGGGTCGCGGTTGAACACGCACTTGTAGTGTTCGATCAGGCCGCCGCTGTAGTCCCAATGAAACGCCTGGAGCCCGTCGATGGCATGACGCAGCAGCTTGACCTGGGCACTGTCGAGCACGCCCGGCAGCAAGACGAAGCCGTCGTTGCCCAAGGCCTGCAGGTGTTGCTCGGTAGAGCGGTTCATCAGGGCCTCCACAAGGCCGAGGGTCAGCCTTGGCGCAACCAGTCGATAAAGCGCGCAAACAGCTCGGACTGGGAGTTTATCTCCAGTTTAAGGTAGAGGTTCTTGCGGTGCATGCGCACGGTTTCCGGGGAGATGCCCATCTCGCCAGCGGTGGATTTCACCGAGTGGCCGCGCAGGATCATCTGCGCCACTTCACGCTCGCGTTCGGTCAGCACGTTGCAGCCAAAGCTGTCGAAGGCCGCCTGGACGCTGCCCTGGCCAGTGGCTTCGCTGTTCTGCTCAAGGCCGTGCTGGGCGAAGCGGCTGATCAGTTCACGCACCATGGGCTCCACCGCCTGCAGCAGGTGCAGTTGTTCGACGCTCAGGCTGCTGCCACCGCAGCCCTGGAACAGGCTCAGGGAGATCTTGCTGTGGTGGTCGATATCGACGATGTAGTAGCTGTCTTCGGTGCAGCCAGTGCCCAGGTAGTAGGTCTTGTAGTAGTCGCTGTCGAAGAAGTGGTCCGGGGCGATGTCCTGCAGGTGGTAAAAGCCTTGCGCCAGGCCCTTCTCCACCGCCAGGCAGAACGGGTCGAGCAGGTAGCCGGCGGTGAAGTAGCGGTTGAGGATGGCGTCGCGGTGACGCTCGGGGATGCCTTGCTGGTAGAGCAGTTGCGGCGGCTGGCCCTGGCGTTCTAGGCTGATCATCATCGACTCGACCGCCACCAGCTGGCTCAGGGCGGCGGCGAGGCTTGCCAGGGCGTCGGCCTCGCCGCTGCGGGCAAAGGCGTGCTGCAGCGCTGCATGCCATTGCTGCAGGGCAGAGAAAGACAGGCAGATCGGAGTGTCGGCGGTGGCTCGGCTCATGCCCGGCAGTCTAACTCGCCTGGGGGCTGCGATGCAGCCCATCGCCGGCAAGGCCGGCTCCCACAGTGGGTTGGTGTACACCGCACCTGTGGGAGCTGGCTTTGCCAGCGATGGCTGCTCATGCACCCACGTGCACCCCTTCCTGGCGCAGCTCTTCTGCCGTTTCGACAATGCACTGGCGCAAGGTCTCGACGATTTCGTCCACCTGCTGACGGGTGATGATCAGCGGCGGCGACATCACGTTCAGGTGCATGATCGGCCGTACCAGCAAACCCTTGGCCTGGGCCCGGCGGTGGATGCGCTCGCCGATGTTCACTTCATCGGCAAACAGCGCCTTGCTGCGTTTGTCGGCGACGAACTCGACACAGGCCATCAGCTTCATGCAGCGCACCTCGCCCACCAGCGGCAGCCCGGCCAGGGTCTGCAGGCGCTGCTCCAGGTAGCCGCCGACCTCATCGACATGGGCCAGCAGGTTCTCCCGTTCGATGATCTCGATGTTCTTCAGCGCCGCGGTGCAGCACACCGGGTGGCCGCTGTAGGTAAAACCATGGGTGAAGCAGCGGCCCTTGCCCGGCTCGGCGATGACCTTCCAGATGCGCGCGGAGAAGATGCACGCGCCCAGCGGCAGGTAGGCCGAGGTCAGGCCCTTGGCAGTGGTGATGATGTCCGGCTGCACGCCGAACAGCGCCTCGGACGCAAAGAACTTGCCCAGGCGCCCAAAGGAGGTCACCACCTCGTCGGCAACGAAGAGGATGTCGTAGGTCTGGCATACCTGCCACATGCGCAGGAAGTAGTCCTTGGGCGGAATGATCACCCCGCCCGAGCCCATGATCGGCTCGGCAAAGAACGCCGCGACATTGTCGGCGCCCAAGGAGAGGATCTTGTCCTCGAACTCGGCCACCAGAAAATCCAGAAACTCCGCCGCGTCCATGTCATCCGGTGCCCGATACGGGTTCGGGTTGGAGACGTGGTGGATCAACTCATGGCCGTAGTCGAACTCGGGCACCCGGTCGGCGGCCTTGTTGCCGATCGACATGGTCAGGCAGGTGGAGCCGTGATAAGCGTTGTAGCGGGCGATCACGTGCTTTTTTTGCGGCTTGCCGCGGCAGTTCTGGTAGTACTGGATCAGCCGGTAGGCGGTATCGACCGCCGTCGAGCCGCCGGTGGTGAGGAACACATGATCGAGATCGCCCGGAGCGAGGCTGGCGAGTTTTGCGCACAGTTCGATAGCGACATTGTTGGCCATGTCCGAAAACGGGTTGGAATAGGCCAGCTGGCGCACCTGATCGGCGATGGCCAGGGCCATCTCTTCGCGGCCCAGGCCGATGTTGGTGCACCACATGCCGCCGACGGCATCGAGGAAGCGGTTGCCATTGGTGTCGTAGATGTAGGCGCCCTCGCCTGCGACGATATTCAGCGCGCCTTGCTCGGCATGCTCATCGAACACGTGGTAGCCGTGCAGGTAGTGGGCTTTGTCGGCCGCCACCAGGGCATCATTGGCGGCGGGTGCTACGAAGGCTTTGTTTGGCGTGGCCATGGCAGTGTCCTTGGCTAGGGGAAAATAGAAATCAGCTACCGGTCTTGACCGTGCTCCAGACCCGGGTAATGGCGCGCATGTCCTTGCCGCTCTGGGTTTTCTGCGCGAACAGGCGCTGGCGGGTGGCGTCGTCCGGGTAGATCGCCGGATCGTCGCGAATCTCGGCCCGCACCAGCGGCGTGGCAGCGGCATTGCTGTTGGCGTAGTGGATGTAGTTGGTGACCTGGGCGATGTTCTGCGGCTGCAGGAGAAACTCGATGAAGCGATGGGCATTGGCCGCGTGCGGCGCGTCACTGGGCAGGTAGAGGTTGTCGAACCAGATCAGCGAGCCTTCCTGGGGGATGAAGAACGCCAGCTTGATGTTCTTCTTCGCCTCCTGCGCCCTTGCCTGGGCGGTGGCGTAGTCGCCGGACCAGGTCAGGGCCAGGCAGGTATCGCCATTGGGCAGGCTGGTCAGGTAATTGACCGAGTCGAATTTCTTGATGTATGGCCGCACGCCGAGCAGCAGTTCCTGGGCGGCCTTGAGGTCATCCGCTGTGGCGCTGTTGGGGTCGCGCCCGAGGTATTTGAGGGCCAGCGGGATCACTTCGCTGGGCGCGTCCATCAGGGTCACGCCGCAATCGGCAAAACGCGAGACAATCTTCGGGTCGAAGAGCATGGCCAGCGAACCGATGGGCGCATCGGGCATGCGCGCCTTGATCTTGTCGACGTTGTAGGTCACCCCGGAGCTGCCCCAGGTGTAGGGCGCCGAATAAGCAAGGCCGGGGTCGTAGCCTTGCAGGTCACTGAGCACTTGCGGGTCGAGGTTGTTCCAGCTCGGCAGCTGCTTTTTGTCCAGCGGCTGGAACACCTGGGCCTTGATCAGCGGCGGGACCAGGGAGGCGTTGAGCACCACCAGGTCGTAGCCCGAGCGCCCGGTCAGCAGTTTGGTCTGAACCGTTTCGTAGCCGTCGAAGGTGTCGTAGATCACCTTGATGCCGGTGGCTTTTTCAAAGTCGGCGAGGGTCGTTTCGCCGATGTAATCCGTCCAGTTGTACAGCCTGAGTGTGTTGGCCGCCTCCCCGCCGGCGGCGAGCGCCGCCGTTGCCAGGGGCGCGAGCAACAGACTGGAAGTCACCTTCAGTGTCTTTCGCATAGCCACTCCGTCGTGTCACCAGGATCTGCTCGGTGTGAGCCGACGGGGTTACTATCGAGGGAGCCGGTGATGGCGACCATACCCCGAATGGGTAGGTGCGCAGCATTTACCTTACGGCCAATCGCCGGCAAGGCCGGCTCCCACAGTTTGAGTGACCTGCACTACCCCTGTGGGAGCCGGCCTTGCCGGCGATGAGGCCACTGCATCCACCCTCAAGCCAACGGATACAACGCCTCGTCAAACTGCGCCAGGCGCGGAAACACCAGCGGCTGCTCATCGGACAAATGCGCCAGGCGCTGCTGGTAGCTACGCAAAAAGTCCTTGCGCGCCTCGTCGCTGATATACGGCACATGCCAGGCCACAAACGGCTCCAGCACCTCGAAGCCGACGTAGGCCAGGGTGCCACGCAAGATCGGCCGCAGCATGTCCTCCAGCGGCCCGTGAATCGCCCCTTCGCCGAACATGTGCTCACGCCCGCCGAGGGTGACGGTCACCAGCGCCTGCTTGCCCACCAACCCGCCCTGGTCATAGAAACGCTTGCCGCCATAGCACACCCCCGAGACCAGCACCCGGTCGATCCAGCCCTTGAGCATGGCCGGCGCCGAGAACCAGAAGATCGGGAAATTCAGCACCACCAGGTCGGCCCACAGCAGCTTGTCCAGCTCCTGCTGAATGTCGGCGGCAATCGACTGGCTCTTGACCCCCAGGCGCTGCTCCAGGGCATACACCAGGTAATCCGGGTTCTCGCGGCTGACGAAGTCATCGGCGCTGGCCACCGGATTCCAGTTCATCGCATACAGGTCACTGACCTGCACCTGATGGCCCTGGGCAGTAAAGGTTTCGACAGCCTGGTCACGCAAGGCGGCGGTGAAGGATTGCGGCTCGGGGTGAGCGTGAACGATCAGTACATTCATGGGGAGTCCTTAAACGGTTTGCACAGTGGAAGTCAGCGCCCGCCTGGCCAGCAGGCGGTCGAGCCAGTCCGGGTCCATTTCCGGCTCGCTGGAGAACAGCAGGCCGGTGTAGTCGCGGTGCGGCGGGGTGAAGATCGCCTCACGGCTGCCGTGATCGACCACCTGCCCGCGCTGCATCACCAGCACCTCGTCGGCAATGGCGCGCACCGTGGCCACGTCGTGGGTGATGAACAGGTAAGCCACGCCCAGTTGCTGCTGGATACGGTTGAGCAGCTTCAAAACACCTTCGGCCACCAGTTGGTCGAGGGCCGAGGTGACCTCGTCGCAGATGATCAACTGCGGCTCGGCAGCCAGCGCCCGGGCGATGCAGATGCGCTGCTTCTGCCCGCCGGACAGCTCGCGGGGCTGACGCTCCATATACAACGCCGGGTCCAGCTCGATCATTTCCAGCAATTCTGCGACCCGCTGGCGCAGGGCCTGGCCCTTGAGGCCGAGGT
The DNA here is from genome assembly GCF_900275665.1 of Pseudomonas sp. JV241A. Lineage (NCBI taxonomy): Bacteria > Pseudomonadati > Pseudomonadota > Gammaproteobacteria > Pseudomonadales > Pseudomonadaceae > Pseudomonas > Pseudomonas sp. JV241A. The sequence goes on along the minus strand of NZ_OPYO01000019.1, from coordinate 5,050 downwards.
AGAAACTCAGCGGCCGGCCGATGATGTCGACGATCCGCTGGCGCGGATTGAGCGCGGTGTCGGGGATCTGGTAGATCATCTGCACCCGGCGCAACTGCTCTTTGCTGCGCTGGCGATAATCGGCCGGCAGGGCTTCACCGTCATACAGCACCTGGCCTGCAGTCGGCGGCAACAGGCCGGTGATCAACCGTGCGGTAGAGCTCTTGCCACTGCCCGACTCGCCGATCACTGCCAGGGTCTGGCCGCGATGGAGCTTGAGCGAGACCTCATGCAGCACCGGCTGGTGGCCGTAACTGGCGCTGGCCTTGCGCACCTCAAGCAGCGGTGTCGCCTGTTGCGGGCACGGCTTGGGTTCAGTGCGAAAACTGCGTACCGCCCACAACGATTTGGTGTAGTCCTGCTGCGGGGCGTCAAGCATGCTGCGGGTGTCGGCCTCTTCGACCAGCTTGCCGTGGCGCAGCACCATGATGCGGTCGGCCATCTGCGCCACCACCGCCAGGTCGTGGCTGATGTACAGGGCGGCGCTGCCGTAGGTTTTCACCGCATCGCGAATCGCCGCCAGCACTTCGATCTGGGTGGTGACGTCGAGGGCGGTGGTCGGCTCGTCGAAAATGATCAGGTCCGGGTGGCAGGCCATGGCCATGGCGGTCATGACCCGTTGCAACTGGCCGCCGGAGACCTGGTGGGGGTAACGCTGGCCGATCTGTTCGGGGTTGGGCAGGCGCAGCACGCGGTACAGCTCCACCGCTTCGGCTTCGGCCCGGACGCGGTCGATACCGCCGTTCCTGACCGCCGTCTCGACATGCTGGTCAATCAGCCGGTGCGCCGGGTTGAACGACGCGGCGGCGCTTTGTGCGACATAGGCGATGCGCAGGCCGCGCAGCGTGCGCAAGGCTTCAGGTTTGGCGCCGACCAGCTCCTGGCCGTCGAAACGCACCGAGCCGCCAGTGATGCGGCAACCGTCGCGCACATAGCCCATGGAGGCCAGGCCCAGGGTCGACTTGCCCGCCCCCGACTCACCAATCAGGCCCAGTACTTCACCCCGCTGCAAGGTCAGGTCGATGCCCTTGATCAGCGGATGCCAGGCGTCCTGGTAATGGCCTTCGATGTGCAGGTCGCGGATTTCCAGCAGCGGCTTTTCACTCATGGTCATACTCAGCACTCCTTCAGGCCGCTGGACTTATGCAGCACCCAGTCCACGACAAAGTTGACGCTGACGGTGATCAGCGCCACCGCCAGGGCCGGCAACAGCGGGCTGATATCGCCGAAGGTGATCAGCACGGCGTTGTCGCGGACCATGCTGCCCCAGTCGGCAGTCGGCGGCTGGATGCCCAGGCCGAGGAACGACAGCGCACTGATGAACAGAAAGACAAAGCAAAAGCGCAGGCCGAACTCGGCAATCAGCGGCGCTGCGGCATTGGGCAGCACCTCGCGGCTGACCAGCCACCACAGCCCCTCCCCGCGCAGGCGCGCGGCCTCGACAAAGTCCTGGACCACCACGGTCATCGCCACCGCCCGCGACAGGCGAAACACCCGGGTGGCGTCGAGCAGCGCGATCACCAGCACCAGCGACGTGGCGTTGGTGCCGACCACGCTGAGGATCAGCAAAGCGAAGATCAGCTGCGGGATGGCCATGAGGATATCCACCAGCCGCGACAGGCCCTGGTCGATCCAGCCGCCCCTGATCGCCGCCACCAGGCCGCAGAAACCGCCGACGGCAAAGGCCAGCAGCGTGGTCAGGAAGGCAATCCCCAGGGTGTTGCGCGCGCCATACACCAGGCGGCTGAACATGTCGCGGCCAAGGTTGTCGGTACCCAGCAGGAACTGCCCGCCCCAGGGCGCAAAGCCCTCGCCGACCACTTCGGTCTCGCCAAACGGCGCCAGCACCGGCGCAAACAGCGCCACCAGGATGTACAGGACAATCACCAGCAGGCCGAACTGGGCGCTCAAGGGGGCCCGCAACAACGGTTTGATCAGGCTCATGGCTTACCCCTTCGGATGCATCAGGCGTGGGTTGCTGGCAATCGACAGCACGTCGGCCGTGGTATTGAGCAGGATGTAGGTGGCCGCGAAGATCAGGCTGCAGGCCTGCACCACCGGGATGTCGCGCTTGGCCACCGAGTCGACCAGCAACTGGCCGAGCCCCGGGTAGACGAACACCACTTCGACCACCACCACGCCGACCACCAGGTAGGCCAGGTTCAGCGCCACCACGTTAATGATCGGTGCCAGGGCATTGGGCAAGGCGTGGTGGAAGATGATCCGCGCCTGGCTGATGCCCTTGAGCCGGGCCATCTCGATATACGGGCTGGCCAGCAGGTTGATCAGCGCCGCACGGGTCATGCGCATCATCTGCGCGATCACCACCAGGCTCAGGGTCAGTACCGGCAGCAGCGAACGCTCCAGCACCTCGGCGAAGGACGCGCCCGGGGCCAGGTTGGAGATGCTCGGCAACCAGTTGAGCTTGACCGCGAACACCAGGATCAGGATGTAGGCGACGAAGAACTCCGGGAACGACACTGCGCTCAGGGCGCTGGTGTTGAGCAGGCGGTCGAACCAGCTGTTGCGGTACAGCGCCGCGAGCATGCCCAGCAGCAAGGCCGCCGGTACCGACACCAGCGCCGCCAGCAAGGCCAGGGTAAAGGTGTTGCCCAGGCGTGCGCCGATCAGCTCGGCGATCGGCCGCTGGTTGGCCAGCGACAGGCCCAGGTCCCCGTGCAGCAGTTGCCAGGCCCAGTGGCCGAAGCGGGTCAGCGGCGGCAGGTCCAGGCCCAGTTGGGCGCGGAACGCCGCGACGGTCTCGGGAGTTGCCGCCTGGCCGAGCATGGCCTGGGCGACGTCGCCCGGGAGCATGCCAACGGCCAGGAAGATGATCACCGACACCGCGAACAGCGACAACAGGCCCAGGGCCAGGCGCTGGAGCAGCAGTTTGCAAAGACTATTCACCGTACAGCTCCTCGAACAGGCTCAACCAAGAAAGGTGCAATCCGCTCGTGCGGCTTACGCCTGCCACCAGCGCTCGATCAGCCGCAAGCCGTCGAGTTCGCCGTAGGGCGCGGTCAGCCCGCCGTGGGCCACACGCTTGGAGCGCGCGGCCACGGAGCTGGCGAACAGCGGCACGATCGCCCCGCCCTCGTCCCGGCACAGGGCCTGCATTTCGTTGTACATCTCCTGGCGCAGCGGCGCGTTCATCTCGCCGCGGGCGGCATTGAGCAGCTGGTTGAAGCGGGCGTTGTCCCAGTGGGTCTCGTTCCAGGCCGCGCCCTTGGCGTAGCCGATGCTGAACATGCGGTCGGCGGTCAGGCTGCTGTACCAGAACGAGGTAGTGAATGGCTGTTTCATCCACACATTGGAGAAAAAACCATCGGCCGGTTCGCGCACCACGTCGATGTCGATGCCGGCCTGGCGCGCCTGCTCCTTGAACAGCACCGAGGCGTCCACCGCACCGGTGTAGGCGGCGTCCGAAGCCTGCAGGCGCACCTTGAGCGAATCGACCCCGGCCTGGCGCAGGTAAAAGCGCGCCTTGTCCGGGTCATAGCCACGCTGCTCCAGGGCGCTGTTGATGAAGCGGCTGCCGGGCTGGATCGGGTGATCGTTGCCGATCTGGCCATAGCCGTAGAGCACCGAGGCCAGCAGGGTTTCGCGGTTGATCGCGTGCTTGAGCGCCAGGCGGATGTTGTTGTCCTGGAACTGCTGGCTGTCGGTGAGCATCGGGAAGGTGTAGTGCTGGGCGCCCTTGGTCTCTTCAATGACCAGGTTGGGATTACGCTTGAGCAGCGCGACGGTTTTCAGGTCGACCTTGTTGATCACATCGACCTGGCCGGTGACCAGGGCATTGACCCGCGCCGCGCCGTCGGCGATGGCCAGCAACTCGGCACTGGCGAAATGCGCGCGGCCGGCTTTCCAGTAATCCGGGCTGCGTTCGAGGTCCATGCGCACGCCGGGTTCGAAGCCCTTGAGGCGATAGCCGCCGGTGCCAACCCCGGCCTGCCAGTCGGCACCGCCGTCCTTGGCCGGCATGATCACCAGGTGATAATCGGCGACCACATAGGCGAAGTCGGCGTTGCCCGAGTGCAGTACGAACACCACCGTATCGTTGCCCTGGGCCTGGACCTTGGCGACATCGCCAAGCACGGTCTTGGCCGCCGAGGTGGATTTTTCGCTCAGGTGATGCTGGATCGAGGCAACCACGTCGCCGGCATCGAGGGTCTTGCCGTTGTGGAAGGTCACGCCCTGGCGCAGGGTGAAGGTCCAGATGCGGGCATCGGGGCTGGACTCCCAGCGCTCGGCAAGCTCGGGGATCGCCGTGCCGTCGACGCTGATTTCGCTCAGGGTGTTGTACACCGCCGAGAAGCCGACAAAGGTAAAGGTGTCGCTCCACGAGCCCGGGTCGCGGGAGTCGGTGGTACTGCCCCCGGCCAGGCCCATGCGCAGCACGCCGCCGGCCTTGGGCGTGGCCTCCTCGGCCCAACCGCGCAGCGGCAGGCCGAGCGAGAATGCACCGGCAATGGCCGCCGCCGTCGCGCTGTACTTGAGAAAATCCCGACGCGGCAAACCGCTGTCGTGCATCGCTTGAGTAATCTTGTTGTTGTTATCGCTCATGGCATTGCCCCTGTAGAACTGCAGAGAAAAGGATTCAGCCAACCTCGCACGCATCGATGCAAATATTTGTAATTGTCATCGTGACAAATACATTAAACTCAAAATCAGTTCGCTGCCAATCCCCTTCCTCTGTAGGAGCGGGCTTGCCCCGCGATAGCGTTTTGTCTGTAACATCGATCGCGGGGCAAGCCCGCTCCTACAGGGATTTTCGCCAGATGAGCCAGTCGACCCGCCTGATCACCGCCTCGTACATCCTCTCGTTCGTGGCCGCCAACGCACCGCAAAAACTGCGTACCGAGACCATCGCCAAGTGGGTCAAGACCCATCCCACGCGGGTGCGCAGCCTGGTGTCGCTGATGGTCAAGGCCAACATCCTCAAGTCCTGGCGCGGCGCCCATGGCGGCCTGACCCTGGCCCGCCCGGCCAGCGAAATCACCCTGCGCGAGGT
>NZ_OPYO01000018.1:0-77190 GCF_900275665.1 Pseudomonas sp. JV241A | reverse complement strand
GAGAAAAAGCTCAAGGTTGCGGCATGAACCTAAACCGGTGTCCAAAATCTGTTGACCAGTTCAAGCCCGCTCCTACAGGGATTTTCGCCAGATGAGCCAGTCGACCCGCCTGATCACCGCCTCGTACATCCTCTCGTTCGTGGCCGCCAACGCACCGCAAAAACTGCGTACCGAGACCATCGCCAAGTGGGTCAAGACCCATCCCACGCGGGTGCGCAGCCTGGTGTCGCTGATGGTCAAGGCCAACATCCTCAAGTCCTGGCGCGGCGCCCATGGCGGCCTGACCCTGGCCCGCCCGGCCAGCGAAATCACCCTGCGCGAGGTCTACGACGCGGTGCAGGAAAGCTCGCTGATCGCCGAGAAGATCGACAACCCGTTCTCCGGCCTGGAAGACCACTGCAAGGTGTTCGAGGTGTTCACCCGCCTGTTCGCCATGCTCGAAGCCAACATGCGCCTGGACCTGGGCGCTATCACCGCCGACCAGTTGTTCGTGGCCTTCGACAAACCGCAGGACAACGTCGGGCAGGCCTGAACCTGCCCGCCACTTCAGAGCTGAATGGCCTTGGTCTCGACGAACTCGGCCAGACCCTCCTCGCCCCACTCGCGACCATTGCCCGAGGTCTTGTAGCCGCCAAACGGCGCCTGGTAGTTGAACGCCGCACCATTGATGAAGCACTGCCCGGCGCGCAGTTGCCGGCCCAGTTGCAGGGCCCGCTCGCGGTCCGCCGCCCACACCGCGCTGGACAGGCCGAAGGGTGAGTCGTTGGCCAGGGCAACCCCTTGCGCCTCATCGGCATAGGGAATCAGGCACAGCACCGGGCCGAAGATCTCTTCCTGGGCAATCCGCATGCGGTTGTCGACGTCGGCGAACAGGGTCGGCGCCACGTAGAAACCGCGCTCAAGGCCTGGCACGGTGTCACCGCCACACAGCAGCCGTGCGCCCTCCTCCTGGCCAATGCGGATGTAGTCCAGCACGGTGCGCCGCTGCGCCGCCGAACACATGGGGCCGAGGAAGCTGTTCGGGTCTTGCGGGTCGCCCATGACCAGTTGGCGGGTTTCATCCAGGGCGATTGCCAGGGCCTCTTCATAGCGGCTGGCGGGCAGCAGCATGCGGGTCAGGGCCGTGCAGGTCTGCCCGGAGTTGATCATCACGTCCTGCACGCCATAGCGCACCGCGGCGTCGAGGTCGGCATCGGCGGTGATCAGCAGCGGCGACTTGCCGCCCAGTTCCAGGCACACGCGCTTGACCGACGGCGCCGCGGCCTGGGCCACGCGCACGCCAGCACCGGTGGAGCCGGTGAACGAGACCATGTCCACCTGCGGGTGACGGGCCAGCGCCTCACCGACCTTGGAGCCCGGCCCGCTGACCAGGTTGAACACCCCGGCCGGCAAGCCAATGGCCTCGATCATTTCGGCCAGTAAAAACGCGTGCAGCGGGGTTTCCTGGCTCGGCTTGACCACCACCGTGCAACCCGCGGCCAACGCCGGGGCCAGCTTGCCGATCAACTGGTGCAGGGGGTAGTTCCAGGGGTTGATGAACGCACAAACGCCCACCGCCTCGCGCACTACCAGCGAATTGCCGACTTCGCGTATCTCGTCCATCAGTCCGGCCAGTTCGATGTACTGCTCAAGGCCGACAATCGGCCCGTCGACCTGCACCGCCCGGCACCACTGCACCGGCATGCCCAGCTCGCGGGTGATGACGGCCGCCATCTCATCGGCGCGGGCCTTGAGCTGTTCGGCCAGGGCGCGAATGTAGCCGGCGCGCACACTGGACGGGGTTTGCGACCAGCTGCCAAAGGCGTGGCGCGCCGCTGCCACCGCCCGGTTGACGTCTTGCTCGTCGCCCAGCGGCACCCGGCCTGCCACTGCTTCGGTGGCCGGGTTGATCACTTCGGCCAGGCCCTGGCCCGACGGCAACTGCCAGCTGCCATCGATAAACAGCCGCGGGTAGTCACGCATGGGCTTTGCCCTCCATCAGTTCAGCCGCGCAACGGGCAATGCGCTGGCAGGCCTCGCGCAGCGGTTCGGCGCCGAGCACCAGGCCCAGGCGGATATGCCCGGCGGCGCTGGGGCCGAAGGCTTCGCCGGCGAGCACCGAGACGCCGTGGTGATCGAGCAGGCGATAAGAGAACGCCTGGGCGCTGAGGCCGGTTTCACGGATGTCGACCATCACGAACATGCCGCCATCGGGCTTGAGCGCACGCAGGCCCGGGCAGTCGGCCAGGCACGCGCAGACCAGGTCGCGGCGCTGGCGGTACGCTTCACGCATGGCCGCCAGCTCCGGCAGTTGTTGCTCCAGGGCGACCACTGCCGCGTCCTGGATGAAGTCCGGCGAGCCGTAGAGCATGCACAGCGCCAGGTTCTCCAGGTGCGTGGCCAGCGCTGGCGAGCCCACTACCCAGCCGACCCGCCAGCCAGTCATGGCATGGGACTTGGACAGGCTGTTGAGGGTCGCCGTGCGCTCGGCCATGCCCGGCAGGCTGCCGGGGCTGATGTGCTCGCCGTCGTACAGCAGCTCGCTGTAGACCTCATCGGAGATCAACCACAGGTCATGGGCAATGCACAACTCGGCCAGCGCCTCCCAGGTAGTGCGCGGCAGGCTGGCGCCGGAGGGGTTGTGCGGGCTGTTCAGGGCCAGGGCGCGGGTCTTGCTGGTGATGCGCGCGGCGACATCTTCGGCCTGGACCCGGAAGCCGTGCTCCGGGCGCACCGGCACCGGGATCACCGTGGCGCCACAGGCGCCGAACACGGCCTCATAGGTGACGTACATGGGCTCGGCGACAATCACTTCGTCGCCGGGGTTGAGCACGCACTGGGCCACGCAGAACAGCGCACACTGGGCCCCGGCCAGCACCGTCACCTGATCGGCGGCGGTCGGCTGGCCGCTGCGTTGCTGATGCCGGCGGGCAATCGCCTGGCGCAGGGCCAGCTTGCCGCGTACGTCGGAGTAATGGGTGTGGCCGTTCTGCAGGCTGTCGATGGCGGCCTGGACGATCGGCGCCGGGGTATCGAAATCCGGGTCGCCAACCGACAGCAACAGCACGTCTTCGCCTTTTTCCAGCAGTTCCAGGGCACGGTAGTGGATGTCCCAGGCAGCGGCGCCGTCACCGGCGATACGTTGGGTCAGATCGGAAAAGCGCATGGCAGTCTCCCAAAAAAGCGGTTGAAGCTCAGCGCGCGCAAGCGTGCTTGAGCTCGATCAGGGTTACGCCGTTGCGGGCAAAGCCGCTGCGCAGTTCCCGTTGCAGGTCATCCAGGCTGTGCGGCTGCGCCACGCTGCAACCAAAGGCCCGGGCCAGGCCGATGAAGTCCGGGTTGCGCGGCAGCACGCCGATCGGCTCGATATCCAAACCGAGCATGTCGTCGCGAATCTGCCCCAGGGCATCGTTGTTCCACAGCAGTACCACCAGCGGGCGCTCCAGCTCTTCGACCGCGGTGGCCAGTTCCTGGGCGGTGTAGAGGAAACCGCCATCGCCGACCAGCACCAGGCCCGGGCGATCATCCGTGGCGAACATGCCGCCAATCCCGGCCGGCAAGCCGTAACCGAGGGTGCCGTAGCCGGTCGGGTGCAGCCAACTGCGGGGGGCGCGGCTGGCATAGACATAGTTGCCGGTGTAGGCCAGCTGGGTCATGTCGGTGCTGATGAACGCATTGGCCGGCAGCTCGGCCGCGACCCGGTCAAGGATCGCCTGGTGAATCGCCTGCAGCGGGCCATGGCTGGCCTTGACCGCCTGGCGCAGGCTGGCGACAGCATCCATGGCAGCGCCGGCATCGCGCGACGTTTGCGGCAAACGCTCGAACAAGGCGGCGACGGTCTGCCGGGCATCGCCCTGCAGGGCCACGGCGCAGGGATAGAAATCGTTGAACTTGCGCGGATCGATATCCACCCGCAGCAACTCGCCATTGAGCTGCAGCCGCTCGCGCCAGAAGTCGGTGTCGGCCATTTCGGTGCCGACCGCGAGGATCACGTCGGCCTCGGCAATCAGTTGCCAGCCCGGCTCCACGCACAAGGACGAACCGGCATTGAGCGGCGCATCCGGTGGCAGCAGGCCTTTACCGGCAACGCTGGTGAACAGCGGCGCGGCCAGGCGCGTGCTCAGTTGTTGCAGTTCCTGGGCAGCGGCCAGGGCACCGCCACCGGCGATGATCATCGGCCGCCTGGCGCCTGCCAGTTTGCCGGCTGCCTGATCCAGCACACTGCTGGCCGGCACGCCCCGGCCCGGGCGGCGCACCACTTCATTGCTCCAGTCGCGGGCGACCGGTGCGGCCAGCACATCCAGCGGCACCGAGATATGCACCGGACGCGGGCGTTCGCTGTCAAATACCGCATAGGCTCGGGCGATCAGCCCAGGCAGGTCCTCGGCGCTCAACGCCACGGCAGAGAACGCCGTGATCGGCGCGGTCATGGCGCGCTGGTCCTGGGTTTCGTGCAGGCAGCCCCAGCCTTTGCCCAGGCTGGCGGTGTGGTTGACGCTGGAAATTACCAGCATCGGAATCGAGTCGGCATAGGCCTGGCCGATGGCGGTGGCGGCGTTGGTAACGCCGGGGCCGGTGATGACGAAGCACACCCCCGGCTTGCCGCTGACCCGCGCATAACCGTCGGCCATGAAGCCCGCGCCCTGTTCATGGCGGGTCAGCACGTGGCGGATGCCGCTGCCGGGCAGGCCACGGTACAACTCCAGGGTGTGCACCCCGGGAATGCCGAACACGGTATCGACGCCGTAGTTGGCCAACAGGCGCACCAGGGCCTGGCCACCGGTCAATGAGCTGTTGTGCATGTTCATCTCCTTACACCTGGCCGAGGCGAATCAACGCATCGACCGCGGTGGTGCCCTGGGCACCGACCATTAATGGGTTCACATCCAGTTCCAGCAATTGCGCAGCGTTTTCGCAGGCGTAGTCGGCGACCGCACGGATCGCTGCCACCAGCGCCTCCAGGTCAGCCGCCTCGCGGCCACGAAAACCCTGGAGCAAGGCCGCGCTGCGCAGGCCGAGCACGGCCTTGCGGATGGCGCCGTCGGTGGTCGGCAGCAACAGGCTCTTGCTGTCCTTGAGCAGCTCGACGAGGATCCCGCCGGCACCGATCACCAGGGCCAGGCCGAAGTCGTTCTCGCGCTTGATGCCGACGATCAGCTCGGCCAGCGGCGCGCTGGCCATGGGCTCGAGCAGCAGCTGATCGAACGCGACACCCGGCGCATAGGTGCCGATCCGTGCGCGCATCTGCTCCAGCGCCGCGCCCAGGGCCTGGGCGTCGCGCAGGTTGAGGGCGACGGCACCGGCTTCGGTCTTGTGCGGCAGTTGCGCACTGACCGCCTTGAGCACCAGCGGGTAGCCGACTTGCTGCGCATTGGCCAGGGCCTGCTCCGGCGTGCTCAACACGCCCTTGGGTACCGGCAGGCCAAACGCCTGCAAGGCTTGTTTCGATTGCCATTCGTTGAGCAGCTCGCTCTCGCCTTGCAGCGCCTGCGGGCACAACGGCGGCAACGCTGACTCGCCCAGGTCGAGCAGCGCCTGGCGTTGGCCCTGGTATGCGGCAATCCGCCCCCAGGCCGCCAGGCCATCCTCGACGCCCTGCAGCGCGGCAATGCCATGGGCATGCAGGCGCTCGCGGGCGAAGGCCGGCAGCAGTTCGGGCAAGGCCGAGGTGACAAAGCCGGTCTTGCCGTGACGCTTGAGCGCCGCGCAGTACAGCTCCAGCAGCAGGTCGCACTCCTTGCGCTCGCCGGTAAACTCCGCCGGGTAGTCGAGCACCAGCATGGCGGCATCGGCCTCGGTGCGCAGGGCGCTGTCGAGCATGCGCTCAAGCGCGGCGCCGTCGCCCCAGATCGCCGTGGTGAAGTCCAGCGGGTTGACCAGGTTGGCATAGGTTGGCAGCACCTGGGCCAGCTCGCGGACCTGGCCATCATCCAGCTTCGGCAGGCTCAGATCGTTGCGTTCGGCATAGTCGGCGATCAGCCCGGCATCGCCACCGGAGCAAGCCAGGGCGATCAGGCTGCCGCCCTTGGGCAAGTGGCCGCAGGCGGCGGCCTTGAGGGTTTCGACAAAGCTCACCGGGCCGCTGACGCGGATCACCCCCAGGCGCTCGAACAGGCTGTCGTACAGCGCATCGGAGCCGGACAGCGAGCTGGTGTGGCTCAGCGCCAGTTCCGCACCGATTTGCGACACCCCGGTTTTCAGGGCGATGATCGGGATGCCCTTCTCCAGCGCCTTGTGCGCCGCGCGGGCAAAACCCGGCACATTCTTCAGGCCTTCCAGGTGCAGGCCGATGGCAGTGACCCGCGGCTCATCGAGCAGCGCGTCCATCAGTTCGGCAATGCCGATCTGCGCCTGGTTGCCCACCGAAGCCATGTAGGCCACCGGCAGCGAGCGGTCGCTCATGGACAGGTTGTAGGCAAAATTGCCGCTCTGGGTCAGCACCGCCACGCCCTTCTCTACTGCCTTGCCGCCATGGGCCACCGGCCACAGCGCAGCGCTGTGCAGGTAATCGAGCAGGCCATAACAGTTAGGGCCGAGCAGCGCCATGTCGCCGGCGGCCTCAAGCAGTTGCTGTTGCAGGGCCTGGCCTTCGGCACCGGTTTCGGCAAAGCCCGAGGCGTAGCAGATCGCCCCGCCGGCACCCTTGGCCGCCAGCTCGGCCACGCAGGTCAGGGTCAGCTCGCGGTTGGTGGCGATGAACACCGCATCCGGTGCGCAGGGCAGTTCGCCGACGCTGCGCACGCACGGCACGCCATCGAGGCTGTCGTGCTGCGGGTTGACCAGCCACATCGGCCCCTGGTAACCGCCCTCGGCGCAGCGCTTGAGCGCCCGGGCCATGCTGCGCCCGCCGACAAACGCCAGGTGGCGCGGGGCGAGCAGGCGTTTGAGATTGTCTCGTAACATGAGCAGGCTCCTGATCAGCGCAACAGCGGGCGCAGCAGTTCACGGGAAATGATGTGCCGCTGGATCTCCGAGGTACCCTCCCAGACCCGCTCGATCCGCGCATTGCGCCAGATCCGCTCGACCGGCCCTTCGTCCATCAGGCCCATGCCGCCGTAGATCTGCACCGCCTCGTCGGCAACCTTGCCCAGCACTTCACTGGCAAACAGCTTGGCCATGCCCGCCTCGCCATCGGTCATCGTGCCCTGGTCCATCTTCCAGGCCGTGTGCAGGGTCAACAGTTCGGCGGCGCGGATCTGCGTGGCCATGTCGGCGAGCTTGAACGAGATACCCTGGTAGGTGCCGATCGGTTGGCCGAACTGCTTGCGGTCGGCCGCCCATTGCAGCGACACGTCCAGGGCGCGCTGGGCCTGGCCAACACAGTTGGCGGCGACCATCACCCGCCCGGCGGTGAGCCAGGCGTTGGCCACTTCCCAACCCTTGCCGACTTCACCCAGCACCTTGCTGGCCGGCACCGTGCAGTCATCGAAGAACAGCTCGAAGGTGTGATAACCGCGGTTGCTCACGCACTTGGGCCCGCGGCGGATGGTCATGCCCGGGGTGCCGCGGTCGACCAGGAAGGCGGTCACCGCGTTGCGCGTCTTGCCGTTGTGCTCGTAGGTGTCGGTGACGGCAAAGACAATGGCGAAATCGGCGTGGCCGGCATGGCTGATGAAGTGCTTGCTGCCGTTCAGTACGAAGTTGTCACCCTCGCGCACGGCGCGGGTCTTGATCGCATTGGCATCGGAGCCGGCACCCGGTTCGGTGAGGGCAAAGCAGTCGGTCTTCTCGCCCTGGATGCACGGCAGCAGGTAGTCGTTGATCTGTTCGTCCTTGCAGGCCATGAGGATCTTCGACGGCCGCGCGACAAACACATGCAGGGCCCACGACACCTTCGACAGCTCGCGCTCGATCAGCGCCTGGGACAGATAATCGAGACCGCCACCGCCGACTTCCTCAGGCATGTTGAAGGCATAGAAGCCAGCGGCGATGGCCTTGCCGCGAATCTGCGCGGCGAGCTCCGGCGACACCTCGTCGGCGCGGTCGACCGCCTCTTCATGGGGCAATAACTCCTTGGCGACAAAACTGCGTACCGCTTCCACCAACATTTGTTGTTCTTGGGTCAGTTGGAAATTCATGAGTCGATCCTGAAGAAGTTCTTGTAAGTTGTTATTTACCAACGAAATTAGCGGTGCGCTTTTCGACGGCAGCACGCAACGCTTCGGCGCCATCCTCGCTACGCCCGCACAGCAGCCCGGCGGCAAGCTCGGCCTGTAGCTGCTCGCCCAGGGTGCGCTGGGCGCCGTCACGAATCAGCCGTTTGGTCTGGGCGAAGGCGAAGGTCGGGCCCTTGGCCAGGCGCCCGGCCAGCTCGGCGGTCACCGCCAGCAACTGCTCATCGGCGCACACCTCACCCACCAGTCCCGCTGCCAGGGCGCGCTCGGCCCCCCACAGCTCATCGAGGAACAGCAGGCGCTTGGCCTGTTCGCTGCCGATCAGCCGCGGCAGGTGCCAGCTGGCGCCGGCATCCGGGCTGTAGGCCATGCTGGTGTAGCCGGCCTTGAACCGCGCCGAGGCGGCGGCCACGCGCAGGTCGCAGCACAGGGTCAGGTCCATGCCGGCGCCGACGGCAGTGCCGTTGATGGCGGCGATGGTCGGTTTGTCGAGGCTGTGCAGGCGCTGCATCAGGGCGTGGGCGGTTTCGGTCCAGCCGTAGCTTTCAAGCGCGCCGCGGGCTTCGGCCTCGGCCCACTCGGCAAGGTCGGCGCCGGCGCAGAAGCTGCGGCCGGTGCCGGTCAAGACCACCACGCGCACCGCCGGGTCGGCGTTATGGGCCTCGAGCAAGGCATGCAGGTTTTTCAGGCTGGGGATGTCCAGCGCGTTGCGCTGATCCGGACGGTTGAGGGTGATCCAGGCGATGCCGGCTTCGACCTGGCTGAGCAGCGACGCAGGAGGGGTCATGGGGGGGCCTCGAATTATTGTGGTTGGCGTGAGAGGTATGACGTGAGACCATACTAAACGAGTGTTCAACAAGGAGACAATCGGCTGGATTAATTGCTGTAACAGATGAAGTTACAGAGCTAATTGCTTGTTTTTATAAGATTTAAATATTTAATTTGAGAAGTAATGGCCGCGCCTGTTACAACTTTGTACAACCTATCGCGGGGCAAGCCCGCTCCTACATTTACAGGTAGGAGCGGGCTTGCCCCGCGATGGGCTTACACCGACGGCGCCAACACCACCTGGCGCTTGCGGTGAATGATGAAGTACGCCGCGTAACACACTGCGATGAAACCAAAACCCCAGTACAGCGACGGCCGCTGGGTCTCATCCAGGGCCAGGAACACGAACAGCGAACTGCACAGGGCGATGCACAGCAGCGGCACCAGCGGGAACAGCGGCGCGCGGTACTTGAGGTCGCTGAGCTTGCCGCCGCCCTGCAGGTAGGCGCGGCGGAACTTGTACTGGGCCAGGGCAATGACGATCCAGGTCACCGTGCCGGACATGCCGCTCACCGCCATCAGCACCATGAACAAGGTGTCGGCGGCGACAAAACTGGTCATCAGCGACACCAGGGCAAAGCACAGGGTGATGCTCAGCGCCCGCAACGGCACGCCGCGCTTGCTCAGCGGCGACAGGCTTTTCGGCGCCATGCCGGTCTTGGACATGGCCCAGAGGATGCGCGTGGAGGCATACAGGCCGGAGTTGCCCACCGACAGAATCGCGGTAAGGATGACGAAGTTCATCAGGTCCGCCGCGTAGGGAATGCCGACCATGTCGAACACCTGCACGAACGGGCTCTCCATCAGGCCGGCCTGTTGCCACGGCACAATCGCCGAGAGCACGACGATGGCCAGCACGTAGAAGATCAGCACACGGAACACCACGTTGCGCACTGCGCGGGGGATGCTTTTTTCCGGCTGGTCGGTTTCACCGGCGGCAACGCCCATGATCTCGCAGCCCTGGAAGGCATAGACCACGGTCATCATCACCGCGAACACCGCCGACAGGCCGTTGGGAAACATCGAGTCGCCGATCAGGTTGTTCATCATCGGCGCCGGCTCGCCGCTGGTCAGCGGGATCGCGCCGAAGATCACCAGCACGCCAACGATGATGAAGCCGAGGATCGCCGCCACCTTGATCCCCGAGAACCAGTATTCGGCTTCGCCAAAGGCGCGGGTGGCCAGGGCATTGAGGCCGAACAGCACCACCACGAACAGCGCCGACCAGTACCAGATCGGCACCTCGGGGAACCAGCGCACCATCAGCATGCCGGCGGCGGTGAACTCCAGGCCCACGGTGGTGGCCCAGCTCATCCAGTACACCCAGCCGATCATGAAGCCGGTGGCCGGGCCGATGAACTTGGTGGCGTGGGTCTGGAACGAGCCGGACACCGGCATCTGCACCGACAGCTCGCCCAGGCAGACCATCACCAGGTACATCAGAAAACCCGCCACCAGGTAGGCGAGGATCGCGCCCATGGGCCCGCCCTGGTTGATGGTCACCCCCGAGCCCATGAACAGCCCGGTGCCGATCACCCCGCCCAGCGACAGCATGAAGATATGCCGGCTTTTCAGCGCGCGGGTCAGGTGGATGCCTTTACGTTCGGTAGAGTCAGTCATGTCGGCACCTCAACAGTGGTTGAAGCGCGGGAGGGACAGGCGATGGTGCGGGGACGGCTGAGCTTTACGGCAGTTCATTATTATTATCTCCAATAAGCTTCGAAGACCGCGGGCAGCGGTTGCCGTCGATTATTGGAAAGCGATGTAAGGTGGCGTTGTACGTAAAGATCGAAGATGTAAAAAGTCGTAAGGTTTTTGTACGTCAGCGCTGGATCAGCTGTTTCAGGGTTTCGTCGGCCAGGCGCAACTGCTCGGCCAAGGGCGTTTGCAGGGCCTGCAAGGCTGCCGGGGCCTTGTTCAACGCCGCCTCTTCCAGTTCCCGCAGTACCGTTGCCAGGCCGCGAAAACCGAGGGAATCACTACTGCCGGCGAGACGATGAGCCAGATGCGCGACGTCGGTGCAGTCGCCGGCCTTGAGCGCTTCGGCCAGCGCATCCTGATGCTGCTCGATAGCGTCGCGCAGCACCGTCAGCAAACCCTGGACTTTCTGTTCACCGAGCAAGCTGCGATGGGTATCGAGCAGCGCCCAGTCCATGCCCTGCCCGGCCACCGGGGCCTCGACCACCTGCCCCTGTTGCGCCAATGCCTGGCGCAAACTGTCGAGCTTCAACGGCTTGGCGAGGATGCCCTGCATGCCCGCCGCCAGGTAACCGCGCACCAGCGCCGGCTGCACACTGGCGGTCAGCGCCAGGATCCGACAAGCGCGGTTTGGCCCGGGGGTGCGGCGGATCTGCCGGCACACCTCGACCCCGCTGATACCCGGCAGATGCACGTCGAGCAGGATCAGGTCGTAGCACCGCTGCGCACAGAGGACCATGGCCTGTTCCCCGTCCTCGGCCATCCACAACCGGTGCCCGTCGCGCTGCAACAGGCCGCGCACCACGTCGCGGTTCAGTTCGACGTCTTCGACCACCAGGATATCCAGGGCGTGCACCGGCTCTACCGGCGGCACGGTTGCAGCCTGCGCTGCCGCCGTGTGCAGGCTCAATTCGAACCAGAAACAACTGCCCTGCCCCTCGGCACTGTCCAGGCCGATGCGCCCGCCGAGCAGTTCCACCAGGTGTTTGCAGATCGCCAGGCCCAGGCCAGTGCCGCCATAGCGCCGGGCCACGGCTTCGCTGGCCTGGACGAAGCGATCGAAAATCCGCCCTTGCACCGCCGGGTCGATGCCGATGCCGTTGTCGCGAACACTGACCCGCAGCTGCTGCTGGCCTTGCTCCTGGCCCAGCACCTGGACCTCGACGCTCACCTCACCGGCCTCGGTGAACTTGATGGCGTTGGCCAGCAGGTTGCTGAGCACCTGGCGCAGGAACTGTTCGGCGCCGTGTTGACGTGGCGCCAACTGGGTATCGATGCGACAGCGCAACACCGTGTCGTTGTTCAGGGCCCGCGGTTCGAGCAGGGTCATGACCTCGTCGCACAATTGGCGCAGGGAGAAATCCACCGCTTCCGGGTGGCTTTCGCCCTCCTCCAGGCGGGCAAAGTACAGCACTTCGTTGAGGATGGTCAGCAAGCCTTCGCCGGCCTTGTACAGGGCATCCAGGCGCTTGCACCCCTGGGCATCGAGATCAGCCTCGCGCAGTAATTCGGCCATGCCGAGGATGCCGTTGAGCGGGGTGCGCAGTTCATGACTCATGGTCGCCAGGAAGCGCGACTTGGCCAGGTTCGCCGCTTCGGCATCATCCTTGGCACGCATCAGGCTGGCAGTGCGCCGCTCGACCATCTTCTGCAGCTCGTCGCGCTTGTCCTGCAAGGCCAGGCGGTCGACTTCACGGCGGTCGATATCACTGAGAATGGCCCGGCGCATGTCGTCCAGGGCGTGGGCCACGGTGTCGATTTCGTCTTCGCGGGCCGAGCGGCGTTTGTCCAGGCGCAGCGGCTCCTGCCAGTCGCCCGCGCCGATGCGCCGGGCAAACTCGGCCATCACCTGCAAATGGCGAGTGACCAGGCGGTAAAACAAGCCCGACAACGCCACCGCCAGGCCGCAGAGGAACACGCTCATCCACAGCAGGCTGGTCAGCCCGGTGGCGAACAGGCGCCGGTGCACCGCACCCAGGTCGATGCTGACCTCCAGCTCGCCAAGGTGGCGCAACGGCCCGGAAGGCGGTTGATAGTCCAGGGCGAAACGCTCGATGCGCAGCGGCCCTTGTGGCGTCGCTTCGCCCTGCAGCAAGTCGAAGTCGGCACTGCTCAGGCGTACCCGCGCCACATCCGAGAAGTCCACCAGGCCGCGCAACTGCACCTTCAACTGCTCCTGGTTGAGGTCCCAGAGGCTGCGTTCAAGGCTTGCCAGGTAACCGGCGCGAATCAACGCCATGCGCGCGTCGATGTCGCGCATCTCGCGGCGGTACTCGAAATACAGCTGCACGGTGCTGGCCAGCACGGTAAAGCACAGGCTGAACAACAGGATGAACAATAGCAGGCGCCGCAGCAGGCCACCGGGTTGCAGGCGCATCATTTGGCGTCTGCCGGCAGGTTGACCATGTCGCGGTAGGTGACTTCGCTCTGCTCCAGCCAGCGCTGGATCTCGCCGTTGTCGGTCATGCGCTGCAGTTGCTCGTCGATCTGCGCCATGTGCTGGCTCAAGGGCGAATGCCGCGATACCGCCACCCGCAGGTAGTCGACGCTCAGCGCCGTGGGCAAGGCCTGGATGTCCTTGGCGCCGGGCAGATGTTCGACGAACAGCTGGCCGGTGCGCCGCTCCTGAATGACGAAGTCGATGCGCCCGCGAATCAGCTTGCCGAAGTTCTGCTGGCTGTCGGAAACCCATTCGATGTTCTGGTGACGGGCGACGAAGCGGTCGAAGTCAGGCCCGTAGCTTTCGCCGAACAACAGCCCGCCGCGGTAGCTGGCCAGGTCTTCAAGGCGCTCGAAGGTCACCGGCCGCTGGCGATTGAAGAACACCGCCACCTCCTCGCGCAGCACCGGCACCGTGGAAAAGCGCATGCCCTGGTCGCGCTGGTCGCTGTTGTAGGCCAGCACCACATCCACCCGGCCTTCGGCGGCATCAAGCAGGCAGCGCTTCCAGTTGCCCAGCACGACGATCTCCACCTCATAGCCCAGGCGCGCGAACAGCTGGCGCACCACGGTCGGCGCCAGGCCGCGCACCTGCTTGCCGTCGCTCCAGGAAATCGGCGGGTACACCGGGTAGTCGCAATAGCGGACGCGCTCGACCGCCTGGGCCTGGGCGCCGGGCATCAGCATGGCGAGCCAGAGCAGCCGCCACATATGATCAGGCCGCCACGCTGGCAGTAAACAGGTAACCGGCGCCGTGAATGGTAATGATCAGCTGCGGTTCGGCCGGGTCGTCGTGCAGCTTGCGCCGCAGGCGGCCGACCAGCACGTCGATGGAGCGGTCGTTGGGCACCCACTCGCGGTTGCGGATCTGGTCCATCAACTGGTCGCGGCTCAGGGTATGGCCGCTGTTGCGCAGAAACACGCTGAGCAGCTGAAATTCGCCGTGGGTCAGCAAGGTTTCGCCGCCCTGCGGGTCGATCAGGCGCCGCCGGTCGGTGTCCAGGGCCCAGTCGGCAAACTGCTTGAGCGGGTGATTGGCGGCGCTGGGCGGCTTGCCGGCCTGGGCATGGCGCACCCGGCGCACCAGGTTCTTGGCCCGTGACACCAGCTCGCGCGGGTTCAGCGGTTTGATCACGTAGTCGTCGGCGCCGCATTCCAGGCCGACGATACGGTCGATGTCGTCGTTGCGCCCGGTGATGAGGATGATGCCGACTTCCGAGCGCACCCGCAGTTCGCGAGTCAGGGTCAGGCCGTCCTTGCCCGGCAGGCGGATGTCGAGCATGACCAGGTCGACAGCCTGCTCGGCGAGAAAATGCTCGGCCTGCTCCGCCGTGGCAGCGCAGTGCACGTCGTAGCCTTCCTGGGACAGGTAGGCGTGCAGCAAGTCGCGAATAAGCGGATCGTCATCGACGACCAGTACCCGAGGCGTCATTGCGTGTTGTCTCTTGTTATAGGTGTTGTTGTGAAACCCGCGACTGCAGCGTACCCATTACTGAACGACCGATCAACAGCCCTCGGTCAGAGTGAAGCGCCGGCGGCCACCGGCCTGCAGGCCATCGACCCAGGCCTCGCAGATTTGCACGCCCTGCTCCGGGGTGAAGGTGCCCGGGTTGAGCCCGGATTCCAGCCACAGACCGTCGAGCAAGGCGCTCAGGCTGATGGCGGCCAGGTCGGCGTTGAAGGCCTGCCAGCCCTCTTCCGCGGCCAGCTCAGCCAGCAGCCGGCCCAGTTCGTTGCGGTATTCGCCGTAGGAGTGATCGTGCACCTGGTTGATCGCTTCGGCGGTTTTCACCGCGCCCCAGAACGCCAGCCAGGCATCGAGCAACTGCGGGTCGAGCAGTTCGGCGCAGAAGGAGGCGCGAAAGAACGCCGACAGCCGCTCGCGGGCATTGGGCGCGGCTTGGGCCATGGCTTCGCGGATCAGGCCCATGACCCGGCCGGTGACCGCCATGTAAGCCTCGGCGACCAGTTCGTCCTTGCCTGAATAGTGGTGGCTGATCAGCCCCACCGAGACGCCGGCCTCGGCGGAGATCTTGCGAATCGAGGCGCCCTGGAAGCCGTGCCGCTTCAAACACACCAGGGTCGCTTCGACCAGGTTGGCCTTGCGTAGCTCTGGGACCATGCGGCTGTAACGGGCTTCCTGGGTCATGGGGTTTCTCGAACAGAGTGAGTTGCAGGAACCCGGTGGGAGCGGGCCTTGCCCCGCGATCGAGCGCGAAGCGGTCGTAAAAACGGCCAATGCGGTGTGTCTGTTTGCACCGTGTCGACAGGTTTTACTGCTGCTTTGCAGCAGATCGCGGGGCAAGGCCCGCTCCCACAGGATTGCGTATTGAACGACTGTACAACAACTGCTGATCAGTCGCGATAGCCCGGCGCCACCCGCTCCAGCAAGCGCAGCAACGCCGACCAGGCCAGCTGCATGCCGTCCGGGTCACTCAGCTCGCCTTCCTTCAAGGCCCGCGCCGGCTCGTTGAACTGGCGTTCGGTGTGAGCGCAGACCTCTTCCGTCGGCAACACCAGCTCGCCGGCGGCCATCGCCATCAGCTGGATCTCGCAGGCTTTCTCCAGGTAATACATGCGCAGGAACGCCTCGCTGACACTGCGCCCGACGCTGAGCAAGCCATGGTTGCGCAAAATCAGCACCGCCTTGTCACCCAGGTCATCGACCAGGCGCACTTGCTCGGCCATGTCCAGGGCGATGCCTTCGTAATCGTGGTAGGCAACCTTGCCATGGAACTCCATGGAAATCTGGTTCACCGGCAACAACCCGCACTTGAGCGCCGCCAGCGCGCAACCGGCCTTGGTGTGGGTGTGCAACACGCACTGGGCATCCTCGCGGGCACCATGGATGGCACTGTGGATAACGAAACCGGCCGGGTTGACCGGGTACGGCGACGCCTCCACCGCCTTGCCCTGCAGGTCGATCTTGACCAGGTTGGAGGCGCTGATTTCATCGAACATCAAGCCGTAGGGGTTGATCAGAAAATGATGCTCGGGGCCGGGAATGCGCACCGAGATATGGGTAAAGATCAGGTCGGTCATGCGAAAGTGCGCGATCAACCGGTAGCAGGCGGCCAGTTCCTGGCGCAGGTGGATTTCGGTCTCGGTCATTATTGTTGTCCTCAGGCGAAAGGCTGGCCAGACAATAGGGCTGGACATCGTTCGATGTCCAGCCACAGCGAGGGTTCAGCGGCTGGCCCAGGCGTTGAAACGCTCCTCGAGCTCATCGCCATGGTCGACCCAGAACTCGACATTCATCGACAACGCGCCTTCAAGGTTTTGCCTGGAGGTCGGCACCCAGCTGGCCAGCTGCGGATCTAGCTCGGCAGCGGCCTGGGTGTTGGTCGGCCCGTAGGGGATTTCCTTGACGTAGCGCACCTGGGTGTCGGGCTGGTTGGCGAAGGCGATCAGGCGCTTGGCCTGGTCAACATGCCTGGAGCCCTTGATGATCGCCCAGTAGTCCATGCCATACAGGCTGCCGGGCCACACCAGGGCCAGCGGGCTGCCCTCCTGGGCGGCGACGGCGACCCGGCCGCTGTAGGTCGAGGTCATGACCACGTCACCGGCGCTCAGCCACTGCGCCGGTTGCGCGCCGGCTTCCCACCACTGGATGTAGGGCTTGAGCTCGCTGAGCTTGTTGAAGGCGCGGTCGACCCCCTCGGGGGTGGCCAGGACCTTGTACACGTCCTCGACCTTGACCCCGTCGGCCATCAGCGCGAACTCCAGGTTGTACACCGCACGCTTGCGCAGGCCGCGCTTGCCGGGGGTTTTCTTGACGTCCCAGAAATCCGCCCACGAGGTCGGTGCCTGGGCCAGCTTGTTGCGGTCGTAGGCGATCGCCACGCTCCACACCAGCACCGCCGAGCCACACGCCTGGGCGGCATCGGGGATCAACTGCTCGGCGCGGCCGAGCTGGGTCCAGTCGAGGCGCTCGTACATGCCCTCGTCGCAGCCGCGCATCAGGTCCGGGCCTTCGATCTGCACCAGGTCCCAGTCGACGTTGCCGGTATCGACCATGACCTTGATCCGGGCCATTTCGCCGTTGTACTCGCTCTGGATCAACGTGCTGCCGTCCTGGGCACTGAAAGGCTTGAAGATCGCCGCATCCTGGGCTTTCTGGCCGGCGCCGCCGTAGGCGACCACGACCATGTCCGGTGCTGCCTGGACGGCGCCGACAGCAAGGGCGAACAACCAGGGAGAGCGCTTGAGCAGATTCGATTTCATCAATGGTTCCTCTTGCCGGTACCACGTGATGCGTGGCCCGTTTTCTTGTTGTTGTGAGGTGTGCCCCAGGACCCGGGGTGATTGCACGCTAGTCAAAGGTCAGTAAAAAAACAAGTTGATTTTTTACTGGCGGTACACTTCTATAGAAAAATAATAACAACACCCCGCTGGAGCCTGACCCGCATGTCGACCTTCGCGCACCTGTTCGAACCGCTGCAAATCCGTGGCAAACGCCTGAAGAACCGCATCATGTCCAGCGGACACGACACCTCGATGCCCACCGACAACCTGGTCAACGAGCGCCTGATCGCCTACCACCAGGCCCGCGCCGCCGGCGGCGTCGGCCTGATCGTGCTGCAGGTGGCCGGGGTGCACGACAGCGCCCGCTACACCTCCCACGTGCTGATGGCCACCGACGACGCCTGCATCGAGGGTTACCGCCAGCTGGCCGAGACCTGCCATGCCCATGGCACCGTGGTGCTGTCGCAGATCTTCCACCCGGGGCGGGAAATCATGGAGTCCAGTGATGGCCTGCTGGCGGTGGCCTACTCGGCATCGGCGGTGCCCAACGAGCGCTTTCGGGTGATGCCGCGGGCACTGGACCAGGGAATGATCGACGAGATCGTCGCCGGTTACGCCGCCGCGGCCCGGCGCCTGCACCAGGCCGGCATCGATGGCGTCGAGGTGGTTGCCAGCCACGGTTACCTGCCCGCGCAATTCATCAACCCACGGGTCAACCGCCGCAGCGATGGCTACAACGGCGAGTTGCAGCAGCGGCTGCGCTTTGTCCGCGAAGTGATCGCGGCGGTACGTGCGGCGACGGCAGACGATTTCATCATCGGCCTGCGCATCAGCGCCGATGAGCGCGATGCCGAGGGCCTGACCGAGGATGAATCGCTGGCGGCGGTGAAGATGCTGCAGGCCGAGCTGGATTATGTGCATATCGTCGCCGGCACCTCGGCGTCGCTGGGTGGCGCGGTACATATCGTCCCGCCCATGGCCATCGAAGCGGCGTACCTGGCGCGTGAGGCCGGGACCTTCAAGGCGCAACTGAGCATTCCACTGTTCGTCACCGGGCGCATCAACCAACCCCAGGAAGCCGAGCTGATCCTCGCCCGTGGCCAGGCCGATGTCTGCGGCATGACCCGCGCGCTGATCTGCGACCCGCAGATGCCCAACAAAACCCGCAGCGATCGCGTCGAGGACGTGCGCGCCTGCATCGCCTGCAACCAGGCCTGCATCGGACATTTTCACAAGGGCCTGCCGATCTCGTGCATCCAGCATCCGGAAACCGGGCGCGAGCAGCAGTTCGGTACCCTGCAGCCGACCGCCACACGCAAACGGGTGATGATCGCCGGTGGCGGCCCGGCCGGCATGAAGGCCGCGGCGGTGGCCGCAGCCCGTGGCCATGACGTCACCTTGTATGAAGCCAGCGCCCAGCTCGGCGGCCAGGTGCTGCTCGCACAACTGCTGCCGCGCCGGGCCGAGTTCGGCGGTGCCAGCACCAACCTGCAACGGGAGATGCACCTGGCCGGGGTCAAGGTGGTGCGCAACACGCGCGTGGATCGCGCCCTGGTCGAGCGCGAGCAGCCCGACCTGGTGATCGTCGCCACCGGCGCCGAACCTTACTGGCCGGCCTTCGAGCGCGGCGGCGAACTGCAGGTGGTCGACGCTTGGCAAATCCTGCGCGGCGAGGCCAAGCCCGGGCGCTCGGTGCTGGTGGTCGACTGGCGCTGCGACTGGATCGGCCCGGGCATCGCCGAGCGCCTGGTGCGTGAAGGCCACCAGGTGCAACTGGCGGTCAACGGCACCCACTGCGGCGAAAGCCTGCCACTGTACGTACGCGACCAGATGGCCGGCGAGCTGCACAAGCTGGGCATCCCGATCACCCCCTATGCACGCCTGTACGGCTGCGACGACAACACCGTGTACCTGCAACACACCGCCAGCGGCGAACCGATGATCTTCGAAGACATCGACACCCTGGTGCTGTGTCAGGGCCATCAGCCGGTCGATAGCCTCGCCGCCGAGCTGCACGGCCTGGTCGAGGTGAAACGCATTGGCGACTGCCTGGCCCCGCGCACGGTGGAAGAAGCCGTCTACGACGGTTTGAAGGTCGCCTGGAGCCTGTAAGCCTGTTTATACTCCGGGGCTTTGACAGTGCGGTTCGGAGCACGCCATGAGCAACAGCAGCAAGACGCCGCCCGCCGCCAGCCAGGAAGGCACCAGCGCCCCGCATTTTCTCGGCACCCGCATCCGCGGCCTGCGTAAGCGCCGCGGCATGACCCTGGCCGAGCTTGCCGAGCAAAGCGAGCTGACTGCCGGCTACATCAGCCAGCTGGAGCGCAACCTTTCCTACCCGTCGATCCCGGCGCTGTTCAATATTGCCCGCAGCCTCGGCGTGACCATCCAGTGGTTCTTCGCCAGCGAAGCCAGCACCGCCCCGGAAGACAACGGCTACGTGGTGCGCAAGAACAGCCGCCTGAGCGTGCATTACGAAGACGGTATCGTCGACCAGTTGCTGACCCCGCAACCCAACCGCCAGCTGGAGATTCTGCATTCGCGCTTCCCGCCGGGCACCTACAGCCAGCAAAGCTACAGCCACGACGGCGAAGAAGCCGGCTACCTGCTGTCCGGCAGTTTCGAGCTGTGGGTCGGCGAGCGGCATTTTCAGCTGAGCGAAGGCGACAGCTTCAGTTTTTCCAGCCAGGAGCCGCACCGTTACGGCAACCCTGGCGAGGTGGATGCGGTGGTGATCTGGGTGATCACCCCGCCGACGTTCTGATACCTACAACAACAAAGGCAAGCCATGAACGAGTTGATCACACGGGACCTGCACCAGGGCCTGCTGACCCTGACCTTCAACCGCCCAGACAAGCTCAATGCGCTGAACACCGCGATGTATACGCAACTGGGCGATCAGTTGCTGGCAGCGACTGAGGACGCTGAAGTCGAGGTTATCCTGCTGACCGGTGGCCCGCAGTGCTTTTGCGCCGGCAACGACCTGAAGGACTTTCTCGACAACCCGCCCAGCGACATGGACAGCCCGGTGTTCCGCCTGATGCGGCTGGTCATGGCCCTGGACAAGCCATTGATTGCGGCGGTGGCGGGGCCGGCCATCGGCATCGGCACCACCCTGCTGCTGCACTGCGACCAGGTGCTGGTGAGTCGTTCGGCCAAGCTGCGCATGCCGTTCGTGCCACTGGGCTTGTGCCCGGAGTTTGGTTCCAGCCTGTTGCTACCGCGGCTGCTCGGCCATGCGCGTGCGGCGCGGTTGTTGCTATGCAATGAACTGCTCACGGGCGAACAGGCCGTTGAATGGGGCCTGGCCAATGAACTGCATGAGGATGGTGAGCAGTGCCTGGCAGCGGCGCGCAAACTGGCCGAGCGCCTGCAGGCCTTGCCCCAGGATGCGCTACGGATCAGCAAGCGCTTGCTCAAGGATGCCCATCGGCAGGAGCTGGAGGTCACTGTTCAACGTGAAGGCTTGCTGTTTATCGAGCGTCTGCACACGCCCGAGGCGAAAGCGGCGTTGCGGGCGTTGGTCAAGGATTGACGATTGCGGGGCTGCCTTGCAGCCCATCGCCGGCAAGTCCGGCTCCCACATGCTGACCTTGTGGGAGCTGGCTTGCCAGCGATCGAGTGCGAAGCGCTCGAAAATCCAGGCGATACCGAGTCAGTCTTTCAGCACCCTCAACTCAATTCCATCGAGCAACGAATGGGTGGCTAGCGCTGTGCCGGCCTCATCGCTGGCAAGCCAGCTCCCACAGTGGCCGGCGTGACGCTGAACTTGTGGGAGCTGGCCTTGCCAGCGATCGAGCGCAAAGCGCTCGTAATCCAGGCAACGCCGACTTTGAATCAACACCTCAGCTCATACCGCAACCGCGCATTCGCCCCACCCGCCGAAGCCACCCGCCTGAACCCCAGCCCTTCCGCCAGCCGCTGGCAGGCCACATTCGCCGGCGAAGTGGTCAGCCACAGCAGCGAGCCTTCCAGCACCGGCAACAGCGTGTCCAGCGCCTCTGTCATCAAGCCCTGCCGGGCATGGACCTCGGCGATCCAGTAGCCCAGCCCGACCTTGCCCTGGGCATCCGGCCGCACGCCCAGGCAGCCGATCAGTTCGCCGCTGGCCAGGAACAGGTAATAGCGTTTTTCGCCCTGGGGCGCTGCCCAGTTCTGCCGGGCCTGAAGCAGGCTTTGTCGCGCTTGTTCCAGGGTCCAGTCGTCGCGGGCCCAGGGCAGAAATTCACGGTGGAAGCCGTAGTTGGCGTTGAGCACAGCCTGCAGTTGCGCGGCAAAGGTCAGTTCCGGGGCGTGGAGTTTCAGCTGTTTGCTGCGCAGGCGGCGGGGCAAGTCCATTGCGGGGTCCTGAGGTGGGTAAGGAGCGACGAGTATTGCATAGACCTATCCTTTACGAGCGCTTTGCGCTGGATCGCTGGCGACCTGGCCAAGAGCTGCTAGCGTTGTTCAGGCGATCAATCCCCTGCCCCGTGCGGTCATTGCCAAGGATACGAAAGTCGATGAAACCCACCTTGCGCTCCACCCTGCTCTGCTCCGCCCTTATCGTATTGGCCGGTTGCGCCAGCTCCCGGGTCGACCCCAGCCAGTATTCCGGGTTTCTCAAGGACTATAGCCGCCTCAAGCCCGCCGAAAGCATCTCCGGCCAGCCGGTGATGCGCTGGATCGACCCGCAGGTGAAAGCCGCGCGCTTCACCAAGGTGTATATCGAGCCCAGCCAGTTCTACCCCAAGCCCCAGCCCACTGCGGCGATATCGCCGCAGACCCTGGGGCAGATCACCCAGTACTACAACACCGCGCTCAAGCGTGAACTGGGTGCCGAGCTGCCCTTGGCCCAGGGTCCGGGCCCGGGTGTGCTGGTGGTGCGCCCGGCGATCACCGCCGTGTCGACCAAGACCGAAGGCCTCAAGCCCTACGAAGTGATCCCCATCGCCCTGGTGGCCGCCGCCGTCAACACTGCCGCCGGTGGCCGCGACCAGGAAGTGGACATCGCCACCGAGGCGGCCTTCCTCGACGGTGGCAACAACAAGGTGATCGCTCAGGTGGTACGCAAAGGCACCGGCGAGGCCTTGGAAAACAACACCTCCAAGCTGGCCCTGGAGAACGTCAAGCCAGTGCTGGACGGCTGGGCCAGCGACCTGCGCAAAAGCTTCGCCAAGCTCAAGAGCGAATCGCGCTAGTCGCTCAGTTCACTGTCGATGACGATGCTGCCGCTGAGCAGCTTGTGCACCGGACAGGCATTGGCCACGCCCAGCAGGCGCTCGCGCTGGGCCGCATCGAGATCACCGTGCAGTTCGATCACACGCTTGATCTCGGTGCGCACTTCAGGGCTTTTCACCTCACTGACGATGTCCAACTGCACATGCACATGGTGCAGCGGCCAATCCTTGCGTTTTGCATACATCGACAAGGTGATTGCGGTGCAGGCGCCAAGGGCCGACAGCAGCAATTGATGCGGATTGGGACCGCTGTCGTGGCCGCCCAGCTCGCGGCCCTCATCAGCCAGCCACTGCTGGGCACCGGCAGCCAGGCTTACCTGATACGGGACATCGCCAAGGTCGGCGTAAACGGTTGATGCGCTCATGAGCTTCCTTAATCGGAGATGGGTACACCCGCCTACCCTAGCGCCCAAGACCCGCCGCCGCCAGTCGCGCGGTTGAACTTCAGCGTCCTGCGCGCAGAACGACGCACAATGGCAGAACCACGCCCATCCGCTTTACTTACCGGGACAACAACTTGACCTGATAAGGAAATCGACCATGTCCCAGCTCCTGGACCCCACCTCCAACGAAAGCAAGTACGCCAAGCTGGCCAGCGCCGCGATCATCGGTGCGATCACGCCAACCAGCGTTCGCTTGTGGTTTCGCGTGTACATGCCCGGCGAGTGGGTGCTGGTGGTCACCACCGCGCCGTTGAGCGGCGACCTGCAGCGCCTGGATGAGCTGCCCGTGGCCGACTTTCTGAAAAAGCACAAGATCAAGCCGGTGTTCATCCAGGCGCAAAAATTCAGCTTCGACAGCGACCTCACTGGTGTCTTTGCAGTGACTGGACTGAAGGCGCAAAGCACCTATTACTACGCGCTGATCAGCAGCGAAACCGACGACCTGATCATCCGTCGGCGCACCGAAATCGGCGCCGACTCGCCGAAAAATTTCATCACCCCGGCGATCGATCCCGAAACCCTGACCTTCGGTTTCTACAGCTGCCACGACCCGATCAGCGCCGACGGCAGTGCCGGCGCCTGGCCGCTGCTGCACCAGCAACTGATCGACCAGCGCGCGCAGTTCGTCATCGGCGGTGGCGACCAGATGTACGTCGACACCAACAAGAAAAACGGCTTCCTGGATATCTGGGAATGGCTGAAAGAAAACAAGCAGGCCCTGCTGGCCCACTACAAGAAAGGCAACAGCTACGACAAACCCGGCATCGAGCAGTACCTGCTGGACATCTACCGCTGGTACTACCGGGTGTACTGGAACATCCCGACCCTGCGCGAGGTGTACGAGCAGTTCCCGCAGTACATGATCTGGGACGACCACGAGATCATGGACGGTTGGGGCTCGCTGACCAACAAGGAGCGGCAAAAACGCATCTCGCTGCTGTTCGAAAGCACCAGCAACGGCCCCAACAACCAGATGCTCGTCGACCTCATGTGGCGCGCCGCCTGCCGCGCCTATTACGAATACGAGCACAGCCACAACCCGGTGACCTCGATCAACCTCGACAAGCCCGACGACTGCCACTGGGACTACGCCTTCGAGCAAGGCGGCTCGGCCTTCTATGTGCTGGACATGCGCGGCCATCACGATGTCGAGGCCAACGACCCGCACAAGATCCTCGGCAGTGCGCAAATGAAGCGCTTCAAGGACTGGTTGAACAGTGCCGTGGTGCAGAGCGCCAAGGCGGTGTTCATTGTCTCGCCGGTGCCGGTGATGCACTGGAACAACGCGGTCACCAACGGCGCCGATTTTGGCTCGCTCAAGGACGATTGCATGGATGAGTGGGACCACAAGACCAACCGCGCCGAACGCAAGGTGCTGCTCGATCAGGTCTACGCGGCGCTGGGCAAGAGTGCCAAGCCGGTGGTATTTCTCAGTGGCGACGTGCACTGCGCGGCGGTGTTTCGCCTGTTGCACAAGCAGTACCCGGCGGCCAAGGTGTACCAGGTCACCTCCAGTGCCATTTCGCGCATACCGGCGCCGGACATGCTGAAGATGGCCATCAGCGGCGGTGGCGAGATGCCGGGCATTGCCAACATGGTCTGCGAGCGCTGGTACGCCATGGCCGGTTCAAAGAACTTCGCCCTGCTCAGCGTGCGCCCGTCACTGGACGGCAAGCAGACCGAAGTGCTGGTGGAGCTGCACTGGCCCAGTGGCGAGGATGGTGAGCTGACCAAGCGCCGGGTGTTGCTCAAATAACCCGGCGCCCGGAGCCCGGATCAGGCAAAGAACGAGAACAGAATCGCCGACAGGGTAATCAATCCGATCAGCACCACAAACACGTTCGAGGCCTTGCCCGAGTATTTGCGCAGCGACGGCACTTTGTGGATGGCGTACATCGGCATCAGGAACAGCAGGCAGGCGATGATCGGCCCGCCGAGGTTCTCGATCATGCCGAGGATGCTCGGGTTCAGGGTCGCCACGGCCCAGCAGGTAACCACCATGAACAGCGCGGTCATCTGCTCCAGGCGCTTGGCCGACACTTGTTTGCCACGGCTGCGCAGGGTTTTCACGATCATGCCCTGGAAGCCTTCGCTGGCACCGATGTAGTGACCGAGGAACGACTTGGTGATTGCCACCAGGGCAATCAGCGGCGCGACGAAGGCGATCACCGGGGTCTGGAAGTGGTTGGCCAGGTACGACAGGATCGAGATGTTCTGTTGCTTGGCGGCAGCCAGGTCGGCCGGGCTCAGCGCCAGCACGCAGCTGAAGCAGAAAAACATCACCGTCAGCACCATCATCACATGGGCGCTGGCGAGGATCTTGCCGCTCTTGGCATCGGCCTGCTCGCCATAGCGGTGCTTCTGGTCAACGGCAAAGGCGGAGATGATCGGCGAATGGTTGAACGAGAACACCATCACCGGGATGGCCAGCCACAAGGTCTTGAAGAACAGGTCCAGGGGCATGCCTTCGCTGGCCTGGGCGAAGAAGGCGCCGTTCCAGTTGGGGATCAGGCTCACGGCCAGCAGCAACAGCGCGGCCACGAACGGGTAGACCAGCAGGCTCATGACCTTGACGATGATGCCCTGGCCGCTGCGCACCACGATCATCAGCCCGCAGATCAGCAACAGGGCCAGCAGCGCCCGCGGCGGCGGGGTCATGTGCAGCTGGTGCTCCATGAAGTTGCCCAGGGTGTTGGTCAGGGCGACGCTGTACACCAGCAGGATCGGGAAGATGGCGAGGAAGTACAGCAGAGTGATCAGCTTGCCGGCGCCGACGCCGAAGTGTTCTTCGACCACTTCGGTGATGTCTTCACTGGCGCCGCGCTTGCCCGATAGCACGAAGCGGGTCAGGCCGCGGTGGGCGTAGAAGGTCATGGGGAAGGCCAATACTGCCAGGACCAGCAGCGGCCAGAAGCCCCCTACCCCGGCGTTGATCGGCAGGAACAGGGTGCCGGCGCCGATGGCGGTGCCATACAGGCCCAGAACCCAGGTGGTGTCGTAGCGGCTCCAGGCACGGCTTTGCGCAGGCGCAGCCGATTCCACACGAACGGTCGTGGTGCTATTTACATCAGTCATCGATATTGCCTTGTAGTTGTTTTTGTTGCGTATGAACGAACTGCTTTGTTGCTGGGTAAAACCTGGGGCTGCTGTGCAGCCCATCGCCGGCAAGACCGGCTCCCACAGGAATGGTGCAATCCCTGTGGGAGCTGGTTTGCCAGCGAAGCCTTGCTTTTTAAGCGATCAACACTCGACGAACGCGACCGCCAGGCCGCCGCGCGAAGTCTCCTTGTAGTTGGCATGCATGTCGGCACCGGTATCGCGCATGGTGCGGATCACCCGGTCGAGGGAAATAAAGTGCTCGCCATCACCACGCAAGGCCATCTGCACGGCGTTGATGGCCTTGACCGCGGCAATCGCGTTGCGCTCGATGCACGGCACCTGGACCAGGCCGCCAACCGGGTCACAGGTCAGCCCGAGGTTGTGCTCCAGGGCGATT
This sequence comes from Pseudomonas sp. JV241A, assembly GCF_900275665.1. Taxonomy (NCBI): domain Bacteria; kingdom Pseudomonadati; phylum Pseudomonadota; class Gammaproteobacteria; order Pseudomonadales; family Pseudomonadaceae; genus Pseudomonas; species Pseudomonas sp. JV241A. Next base: position 50,732 of record NZ_OPYO01000018.1, on the reverse strand, counting down.
TCAGCGGCGTTTTCCACTTGCATCGGCGTGGCCCCGAGCACATCGGCCAGGCCCGCAGCGGCCATGGCGCAGGCCGAACCCACCTCACCCTGGCACCCCACTTCCGCGCCGGAGATCGACGCGTTCTTCTTGCACAGGATGCCCACGGCGGCAGCGCTGAGCAGGAAGTCGACCACGTCGTTGTCGCAGGCATCGGGGTTGAATTTCATGTAGTAATGCAGCACCGCCGGGATGATGCCGGCCGCGCCGTTGGTCGGCGCGGTGACCATGCGCCCGCCGGCAGCGTTCTCTTCGTTGACCGCCAGGGCGAACAGGTTGACCCATTCCATGGCGCTCAGGGTCGAGCCAATGACGTTGGGCTTGCCCAGCTCCTGCAGGCTGCGGTGCAGCTTGGCGGCGCGGCGCTTGACCTTGAGCCCGCCCGGCAGGATACCCTCGTTGCGCAGGCCGTTGTCGACGCACTCGCGCATGGCCGCCCACAATTTGAGCAGGCCGCTGCGCACCTCGGCTTCCTCGCGCCAGGCCAGTTCGTTGGCCATCATCACCTGGCTGACCCGCAGCTTATGCTGCTTGCACAGCGCCAGCAGCTCGGCGGCGCTGTCGAAGTCATAGGGCAATTGCACCTGCTCGGCGCCGTTGCCCGCCTCGCCCACTTGCGCCGCCTCGACGATAAAACCGCCACCAACCGAATAATAGGTTTGCTGCAGCAACGAACCCGTTGCACTGCTGGCTTCCAGGGTCATGGCGTTGGGGTGATACGGCAGGCTTTCATCGAGCAGCAGTAAATCGGTTGCGCAGTCGAACGGGATCGCCCGGCTGCCGTCGAGCATCAGCACCTGGCTCTGCTGCAACTGGGCGATCAGCGGCTCGATGCTCTGCGGGTCGATCTGGTCCGGCCATTCGCCCATCAGCCCGAGCAGGCAGGCGCGGTCGGTGGCGTGGCCAACACCGGTGGCCGACAACGAACCGTACAGGCGCACCTCGACCCGGCTAACCTGCGCCAGCACACCTTGCTCACGCAGGGCCTGGGCAAAGGTTGCCGCCGCACGCATGGGGCCTACGGTATGGGAACTGGAGGGCCCGATGCCAATCTTGAAAAGGTCGAAAACACTGATAGCCATGCTAATGCCTGACCGAGGCAACAATCCATGTCACGCAACGGCACTGTTAAAAAATTGATGGATGTCGCGAAGTTGCGCGATACTGACCGGTCACTGCCGTGTTGACCAACGAAACTTTCTAAGCAAGCCTTTAGCAGAACTAAACAATGAAGCGACAAATGAATGGCCAGATGTACGTCTGGCTGCATGTGTTTGCCTGTGCGGCGCGGCATCTGTCGTTCACCCGCTGCGCCGAAGAACTGCACATCACCCCGGGCGCGGTCAGCCAGCAGATCCGCCAGCTGGAAGAGCGCCTGGGCTTTCGCCTGTTCCTGCGCCGCGCCCGCGGCGTGGAGCTGACCGCCGAAGGCCAGCGCCTGGCGCAAACCGTCAGCGAAGCCTATGGCAGCATCGATGCCGAGCTGCGCCGCCTGGACGCTGGCGAAATCCGCGGCACCCTGCGCCTGCGCTCGATTCCTTCGTTTTTGGCCAAATGGCTGACCCCGCGCCTGCCGCGCCTGCAGCAACGCTACCCGGATATCCAGCTGCGCCTGGTGGCCGAAGACAGCAGCCAGGCCCTGCACGAAGGCGACTTCGACCTGGCCATCGACCTCAACGACGGCAGTTACCCCGGCATGCATTCAACGCCCCTGCTCGATGAGCAGATCTTCCCGGTCTGCGCCCCGGCGTTGCTGCGCGGCCGCCCCCCGCTGCATGGCCCGGCGGACCTCGCGCACTACCCGTTGCTGCACGACATCACCGCCTGGCGCGGCAGCTCGGAATACGCCGAGTGGGAGTTCTACCTGGAAGGGATTGGTGCCAGCGGCCTGGATGTGCGCCGTGGGCACACGTTCAACCGCAACCACCTGACCATTGAAGCGGCGATTGCCGGCATCGGCGTGGCCATTGCCCGCCGTACCCTGCTCAATGACGAGCTGGAACGCGGTACGTTGATCGTGCCGTTCGGCCTGCCGATCGCCAACCACAAGCGCTATGTGCTGCTTTACCCGCCCGGTGGCCTGGCGCACCCGGGGGCACGGGCAGTGCACGACTGGCTGGTGGAGGAAGCCGAAGGGTTTCGGGCGCTTCACGCCCAGGACGGGGCACCTGCAAACGCGCTTGCCTCCCGCTGAAATTGCGCCAGCGGGAGGCAAGGCCGTTCTACAACCTTACACTTCGCTGCTGCGCGTCAGCTCAAGGATCAGCCCGTGCTCGGCGGCGCTGCTGACTTCTTTCAACTGGCGTTCAGCCATGAAATAACGCCCTTCCGAAAGCGGCAACCGTTGCAGTTGCCCCTGCCCGTCCACCGGGGCGTCAGGCAGGATCTGCTGCACGGCACTGCGCACCTCGGGCGCCAGCGGCCCGTCGAACTCGTGCCAGTCGTACAGGCAGCTCAACAGGTAATCCGCTGCATCTCGCCATTTTTGCTCGAACGCCTCGAAGCGTTGCCCGTGCAGGTTGCGCAAGTAACGTTTCCAGCCCTGCTGCAGCGCCATCCACTCCTGCCTTGGTTCCCGCTGAATGCTCAGGCGTCGGACTTCACGCGCGACGTTCTTGATGATGCGCTCATCGACATCCGCCCTGTGCGCAAACAGCATGCCGCTGGACGGCTCGGGGAAGTCGAGCTTGTTGGCCAGTTGCTGACGCAACCTCAGGCGGATCTCCACCGGATCGGATTCATGCTCCAGATCCAGGTCGGTAATGTTATCCAGCGGGTCGAAGGCAGGAAGCGGCCGAGTACTGGCACGAATGCCATTGCGGCGCAGATCACGCGCCAGGCCTATACGCTGGGCCAGGGAGTTGACCAGGTCACGGCGGTAGAGCTGCTTGTACAACCCGACCACGGCCGCCGTGCGCTGCAGCGGATCGTGCGCCTCCTGGCTCCGACGATAGGCGAGGAACTCGATCTCCAGGGCACTGAAGCCGTCAGCCCCGGCGTCACCGCAGGTTGGCGGATAGGCTTCGGCCACCGCCTGCAGATCACTGAACAGCTGATCGGAACTTGCCGCCGCTCGCAATAGCTTCCAAACCCTGGCGGATATATTGGCGAAATCGAACCTGCCCTCGCTGGACTCCAACGCCCGGTCAAGCACCAGCAACAGCGGACGATGCGTGTCGTCATCCGGGAACAAGGTGTCCCACAGTTGTTGCTGATCGACGCTGGCCTCGCGCAGCCAGCCGGCTGCCAGGCCGCTGGCGCGACGACTGAACGGCATGCCCAGGCCGCGCAAGTGAGCAGCAGCGTCTTCACTGAGCGGGTTCTGGTTCAACAGGATCCAGCGGCTGCGCTGGCCGTCGGCGCGCAGGTCGGCGCCGAAGGCCGTGGTTGCCAGGTCGGGGAGCTGGGTCAGCTCGTTGCTGCTCAGGTCGACCGTGCGCAACCGATACCCCCGCGGCTGCATCAATTCCACAAGCCCCTCGGGCCAGTCTTCAAGTTGGCAGCCACGCAGTCCCAGGTGCTCCAATGCCCTCAGGGTACCCAGCCGCGGAGCTCGGCCCAGGGGGTTGTCGGCCAGGTTGAGTTTGCGCACCCGCACCAAGCCTGCAAAGGCTTCGGCTCCGGCCGCGTCCAGCCGGATGTTGTTACGGGCAAGGTCCAGATGTTGCAACGGGATTGCCGCCAGGGCCTGCAGTTGCTCGGCGTCAAGCGTCACGCCAGTGGCACGCAGGCCCAGGGTGGTCAGGCTGGGGAGCTTGCCCAGCGTGCCGATGGCTTCTATGGGCAGCGTGGCCATCTGGTTGCCGGTGAGGCTGAGCACCTGCAAGGCCCGCAACGGTTGCAGCGAGTCGAACATGCGGGCATTGACGCTGACCTGATTATTCTCAAGGCCGAGCGAGCTGAGTTTGGTCCTGGTGCCGAGTGCAGCGGGAATTTCAGTCAAGCGGTTATGGTCCAGCCCCAGATCTCTGAGTTCAGGAAACGCCGAGAGAAAATGCTCCGGCACTGCCGTCAGTTCCATCCGATGCAGAAACAGTCGGTTGACATGGCTAAAACGCGCTTCAATGGCAGGCAAAGCGCCCGGCACCCAGGAGGACAGGTCCAGCTCGTGCTTGAGGTCGCCCCCCACGCGGCGCCAGGCGGCCTTGAGCCGGTCACGCAGCCTCTCACGGTCCACCCGCTCGCGGGCGCTGGGGCCTTGCGCCACCCAGCTATCGAGGCTTTGCCCGAGCTGGCGATACTCATCCTCCAGGCGCTGGATGGCAGCGGCGAGGTCTTCACTCTCGACTCTCAGCCGATGCTTGATCTCGGTGATTTCGCTTTCGCGAAGCTCAGGGTACAGCGCGCTCAAGCGACGATACTCGGTAGAGCGCAACGTCCCCACTGCCCCACCCAACGGATAGCCGCGACGCCCGTCGGCCAGTTTAAGCGGCGACTGCAGCCAGGGACGCGAAGGTTGCTGGCCGATCAGGGTGGAACTGTGTGCGCGATCGCTCAGGGCTTGCCGGGCAAGGCGCTGGCGCAGTTGCGCGGACTCGTAGATTTCCACGTCAAGCGACCTTCGCACGGTGTCTGGCAGCGCACGCAACAGCGCAGCAAAAAAATCATCGCTGACGCCCAGCTCATTGCCCCGGGCATCGAAGACGCGGTAGCCACCGTCGTACTTGAGCAACGACCTGAGCTCTGCCCCGGTGTCACCGACGCTGGCCAGCACTTCGCTGCCCAGCGTTTGCTCGTGCAACTCAAGGCGAACATCGGCGTTCCAACCCGGCAAATCTGCCAGCAATTGCAGCCCCAAGCGCTCGCTGTCCAGCGCCAGGTGCGCTGGGAACACCAGCCCTTCCAGTGCACGACTCAGGCGCAGCTGGCGCTGATAGGCCCGGGCTTCTTCTGCCAGGCGCCGAGGCACCCGCGCCTGCTCGCCGATCAATTGCGCACGCTCCTGGGCAGTGGCATGCCGGGCGATCTCTTGCGCCAGTGAATCAGGCAGCAGCGCAAAGTCGCGCTGCAGGGTCTTGGCCCCCGGATCGGACGAACCTTCGACACTGGCATACAGGCTGTCGAACACCGCGCTACGCCTGCGTTCCGCCAGCTCGGCCATGTGCTCGCGCAAGGCCGGCACACGCGCAGGTTGCGGCAGGTGCTGGCCCAGCAGCTCGCTGCCTTGCACCTCGCTCAAGGCCTGCAACAGCACTTCGGCCAGCCTGCCGCTGCGTACATCACCGGCCAGGACCTTGATTGCATGGCCCTGCGGCCAGCGTTCCAGGCCGTAGGTCTGCGATTGCCCCCAAGGCTCCGGCCCGTTGAACACTTGCAGTACGCGGTTGGCTGGCCAGTTGGGCAGCTCGACCAGCAACGCCACCGGGTAGGTCATGCCCGGCTCCAGCGCCGCACCACTGCGAATATCGGCGACCATCCGGGCGATGCGCCGGTCCAGTTGCAGGCGCTGCAAGGTATCGGCCAGCAGCGGTGCAAGCGGCCCCTGCTCGACATGCATATGCCGCAGCATATCGTCGTCGATACCGCTGATATCGGCAGCCTGTGCCAGGGTGGCATCGTCCAGCCCCTCGGCCAGAACGCCGATGCGCCGCAGCAGTTGGCTGCGTTCCCAGTGCAACGGTTGTTCACCCTGGAACTGCCAGGCGCCGTCGCCATATTGCTTGAGCACCGGCTGGAAGGCATCGCCCTGGCGCGGGTGGCGGATGCGCCATTGCTGGCCATCGGCATCGTAGCGCTGCTCATAGAGCTTGCCGTCCAGGCGAATGTACAGCCGCTCGTTCAGCGCGTATTGCCCCAGGTCATTGGGTGCCAGGCGCTCGGGTAGTTGCACCGGGCTTTCATAGCCGCTCAAATCGGGCTTCCACAGACGCACCTGGCCATTGGGCAATTCGATACGCTCAAGAGCATCGACAAACCGCGACGACTCGACAGCGCTGCCGGCTGCTCCCAGCGCAGCGATCAACCCCAGGTTGACTGCCAGCGACTCGACCTGGGCCAGGGCTTCAGCTGTTTCGCCGGCCTCCCAGGCTTCTACCCCATGGAACACATTGCCCATCAGTTGCGCGCCGGTAACCGCCAGCATCAGCGGGTTGAGCGCCGGGATGACAAAGGCCCCGGCATTGAGCACGTTCAGGCCGATGTCCAGCCAATACGCCAGGCGCGCCAGGCGCGCGGCGCGATCTTCATCGGCGTTAGGTACCGCCAGCACCCGGGCATTGGCCTTCAGCCTGCGCACTTGCAGGCGCTGCAAGCGGCTCCAGAGTTCGCCGCCGAGCGCATGTTCCTGCACCTGCAGGCGCGGATTAAGGATCGGCTGGCGGATCTTTTCTTCGCCCCGGTAGCGCTCGAGGTACAGTGCTGCGTCCAGGGCGCGGACGAATGCCGAGCGTTCCGCCTGGGGGACACAGCTGAGGATCGCCTGGCGATAACCGTCGCTTTGCAGGCTGATGGCCAGGTCGTGGGCAAAGGCGCTGGTCGATGAGTACTCCTTGACCGGATACAACGGTGCACCGACGATCCAGGCCACACAGCGCTCGGTAACGTTGCTCGTCTCCGGATCCGGCCCGATCAACAGCACGCCCTGCAGTACGCTGCCCAGCACGCTGACCTGACGACAAACCACCGGTTTGCCGTCGAGCTTGGGCACGGTACCCGGCGCACCGTTGGCCAGCGCCAGCAACAGGTTCAGAACTTGTCCGGTGATTTCGTCGTTGCCGCGTGCCCGATGCACCTGCACGACAAAGTCGGCCCGGGCCGCCTCCATCATGCTGGCGTCCGTGCCAGGGCTATCCAGCATCTGCGCCAGATGGTCCTGGTACTGCTGGCCAAGGTCGAGCTGGCGGCACAGCGCGACGAACTGAGCGCAGGTCAGGTTCAGTGATTGATTCTGCCCGTCAACCAGGTAGCTGAAGGGCCCCAAGTCTTCGTTGGCGCTGAAATTCTGCAAGGCCGCTTCAAGCAGGCTGCTGGGGCGCCTGCCGCCCTTGGGGTAGGTGCGCCCGCCACTGCTTTCAAAACCAATGTAGTGCAGTTGCGCCGTCAGTACATCAAGGTCGAGCCTGTAGGTCTCGCGCAACGTGCGGGCCAGCAACGGTGCACAGAACGCGCTGATGCCCTTGAGCCCGGCAAGCTGCAAAGCCAGCGCCTGACGCGCTGACTGCGAGGCCATGATCGCGGCCCGCAGTTGCGGCTCGGTCGAGGATGGCAATTGCTGGCTATGCAGCAGGGCCTGAAAATCCTTGGCCGCCAGATGGCTGACCCAGGCGGGAATGGCCGCGCCGATCAAGGCGCGATGATAGATCAGTGGCGAGGTTTGCGTTACGGGTGTCATCGGAAAAACTCCTGACAGTGGGGGCTGTCAGGAGACCAGCACCGTCAGTCGCGACGGTGCTAGATAAGTAGTGCATCAACCAGACTGGCGCGTGAGCTGCAACAACAGTGCGCGTTCGGCGGCTGCCTGCCCCCTGGCCAGCACGTTGAGGAACACCGTGTACTGGTGATCATTGAACACCTGCCGGCGCAAGGCACCCGCTTCATCATGGCTGAGGGCGCTGATCCCGGCCTCGATGAACGCCACGTCAGCGGCCTGCCCATGCAGGAAGCTGATCAGGCTGGCATCGAGCATCGGTACGGCTGGGTTGCTCGGGTCGAGGCAATGCTCGGCATACTCCGCACCCTGATACCAGTGATCGGTCAAAGCATCGAACTGCGGCTTGAAGCGTTGCTTGAGAAACCTTGCCCAGCCCGGCTGCTCGAGCATCCATTGCTGACGGTTGGCGGCACTGTCGAGGCTGCGCACTTCTCGCTCGACCCGGCTGGCCAGGCTATCGCTGACATAGGCCAGTTGGCGATAGAGCATTCCGGCCGAAGGCTCGGGAAAGTCCAGGCGGGTCGCCAGGGTACGGCGCAATGCCAGGCGAACTTCAATGTCGTCGACCGTGAACCCCAGGTCGGCGTCGCTGATGTCGTCCAGCGGATCCAGGGCTGGCAATGCCTCGCCGCTGTCCAGCGCATTTTTGCGCAGTTGGCGCAAACTGGAGATGCGGTCGGCAATTCGCTCCACTTCATGGCGCCGATACAGCCGCTGGTAAAGCCCCAGCAACTCACCGCTGCGCCCCTGGTCATCCAGCGCCTGCCCGGCAAGACGGTTGGCCATGACCTCGACCTCCAGCGCGGCAAACACATCGGCCCCGGCATCGCCGCAGGTGTCGGGAAAACTGCCCGCAATGTCATTGAGCTCGTTGCGCAGCACTTCATCCTGCGCTGCCAGTTCGAGCAAGTTCCACACCCGGCGGGTCAGGTGCGCGGCGTCGATCTGCGCGGCTTGCGAGCGCTCCAGGGTGCTCAGGGCAATGAACAGTGGGCGGTTACGCTCACTGTCGAACAGGTCCTGCCACAAACCCTGTCGCGCCTCGCTGGCGCCTTCGAGCCACAGCCGGTTGACCGCAGCGTCACCATAGAACACATGGGTAAGGCCCAGCGCATGCAGGCGCAAGATGCCCTGGGCATTGAGCGGGTTGTTGGTCAGGCGCAGCGCCAGATTACCACGCGGCCCTATGTGGCGCAGGGTCTGGCCGAAGCGGGTTTGCGCCAGTTGCGGTAGCTGTTCAATCTGGTTGTCGGCCAGGTTGATCGAACGCAGTTGAAACTGGTGTTGATTCATCAGCCCGGTAAGCCCGCCTGGCCATTCGCGCAGCTGGCAGAAGCTCAGGTCGACGTTTTGCAGCCAGGGCATGATAACCAGGTCGGGGGCACGCATCAGCGGGTTTACGCTCAGGTTCAGGTTGCGCAGGTAAATAAAGCGCTGAAACACCGCCGCCCCGGCTTCATCAAGGGTAATCCGGTTGTCCGCCAGGTTCAGATTGCCCAGGCGAAGGTTGGCCAACTGCTCCAGGTGGCGGGCCTCAAGCACCAGGCTGTTGCTGCTCAGGTCCAGATACGTCAACTTAGGCAGCCCCGACAGCGCGTCGATTGCGGCATCGGGCAATTGCCCCAGTTGATTGCTGGCCAGGCTCAGAATCTGTAGCCTGGGCAGGGCCTGGAGCGGCTGGAACATGGTGTCTGTGACCTGCAGCCTGTTGTGGCCCAGGGCCAGTTCTTCCAGTTCTCCACAGTGCCTGATCGACAGCGGAATCTCCGGTAAGTGGTTACCCACCAGGCCCAGGGCCTTCAACTTCGGAAAGCTGCTGAACAGATGTGCCGGAATTTCACCGCCATGCACACCAGTAGGCCCGGCCACGCCGCGCAGGTTAAGTTCGGTGATGTGCGGGAACTGAACGTCAAGCGTTGGCAAACCGGTGATATCCAGTTCCTTGAGTTCAAGCCTGTGGCTTTCCGAGCCCCCTCCCCGTTGCCAGGCCCGTTTCAGCCGGGAAACCGCCAGGCGCCGGGTCGGGCTGTCGGGACCCGACCGCTGCCAGTAGTCGAGCTTGAGCTGCAGCTGGCGGTACTCCATCTCCAGCCCCTCGACACGCTCGGCCAGGTCGCGGCCACTCTTGCGCAACTCAGCGACCAGGCGGGTGATCTGCTCCCGGTTCAACTCCGGGTACAGCACGCCCAGGCGTCGGTGGGTTTCCGGCCGCAAGGTACTGGAGGCACCGCCCAGGGTATAACCGCCGCGCCCGTCTGCCAGGCGCAGCGGTGCGCGGTGCCAGGGTTTACGCGGTTGCTGGCCGAGCAGGCGCGAGGCCCGGGCACGATCGTCGATCGCCAGTTGCTGCAGCCTCATGCGCAACTGCCCGACATCAAAAACTTCGATCCTCAATGCCCGGCGCTCGGCGTCCGGTAAGGCCCTGAGGATGGCGGCAGCGTAATCCTCACCACTGAACAACTCGTTACCCAGGCCATCATAGGCACGATAGCGCTCGGCGCTGGCGACCAGGATCTTGAGCTCGCCATCGGCGCGGCCGACACGGGCCAGCAGGCGACCGCTAGCGACCTCCTCACGCAGCTCGATACGCACCTCACCCGTCCAGCCCGGCACCGATTCCAGCAGGCCCAGGGCCAGGCGCTGGCTGTCCGGGTTGTGCGGGGCCGACCACTGCAGCCCTTCCAGGGCACGGCTCAGGCGCACTTGTTGCTGATACAGGCGCGCCTCTTCGGCCAGGCGCAACGGTAGGCGGGCCCCGGCCTGATTGAGCTGGGCATGTTCAGTCAGGCTGGCCTGGCTTTCGATCTCCCGGGCGATGCTATCGGGCAGCGTGGGGAAGTCCCTGAGCAGCAGCGCAACCCCCGCTGAAGACGGCCCTGCTGTACCTTGCCGCAAGCTGTCGAAGATAGCGCCGCGGCGTTTGTGCACTTGCTTGGCCACGGCCTCGCGCAAGGCCTGCAGGCGATCAGCGGTTGCCACGCTGCTGCCCAGCAGCGGAATGATTTCGTCCTCGCTGAGCGCCGCCAGGACTTTCTCCGGCAATTGGCCTTGACGGATCTCGTGGGCCAGCAGCTTGATCGGGCGCCCTTGCGGCCAGCGCTCCAGGCCGTAGGTGGATGAAGCGCCCCAGAGCTCAGCCCCCTTGAACACCTCCAGCACCCGGTTGGCGGGCCAGTTCGGTAGCTCGACCAGCAAGGCTACCGGGTAGGTCATGCCGGACTGCGGCGCCAGGCCGGCGCGCACATCGCTGATCAGCCGGGTGATGCGCCGTTCGAACTGCATGCGCTGCAGGGTATCGGCCAGCAGCGCAGGTATTGGCAACTGGTGAACGTGGACACTGCGCAGCGCCTGTTCCTCGACGCCACTGATGTGCAGCGCCTGCTCGAGCTGTGCGTCATCCAGGCCGTCGGCCAGTGCACCGATGCGCCTGAGCAACTGGCCGCGTGGCCAGTGCAGCGGTTGCTCACCCTGATACTGCCAGGCGCCCTGGCCGTTGTGGCTGAGCACAGGCTCATAGGCCGCCGGGTCAGTCGGGTGCACCAGGCGCCACTGCCCGCTGTCGGCTTGGCGCTGCTCATACCAGTGTTCGTCAAGTCGCAGGAAGTAGCGACCCGCATGCAAGTACTGGCCCAGTGCATTGGCCTCGACAGTGGTGGGGATGGTGATGTCGCTGGCATAACCGTTCAGGTCGGGCTTCCACAGCCGTGAGTCGCCATTGGGTAATTCCACGGAGGTCAGGCTGTCGACAAAGCCCGAACGGTGCAAAACTGCACCGACAGCGCCCAGGCCGGCAAACACGCCCAGGTTGAGGCCCACCGAGACCAGTTGTTGCACCGCCTCGGCGGTCTCGCCCTGCTCCCAGGCATGCACGCCATGAAACAGGCTGTCCATGATCTGCGCGCCAGCCACCGCCAGCATGACTTCATTGATCCCAGGCACCACGAAGGCGGCACTGTTGAGGGTGTCCACTGCAATTTGCAACCAGGTCTCCAGACGGCGAATGCGCGTGTGGTAATCCTCATCGCCGGTCGGTACGGCGAGTACCCGCGCATTGGCTTTCAGGCGACGCACCTGTAGGTCTTGCAAGGTCGCCCATAACGGCCCGTTGATCTCACGCTCGACGATGTCCAGGCGCGGCCGCGCCACCGTTTCACGCATGGCGCCCTCGGCGGTGGCCGGCGCGACGTACAGCGCACGGTCCACGCGCCGGGCAAAAAAGCCCTTGAGTCCTTGGGGTACTTTGGCCGTCATCGCCGCTAAAAAATCTGTTGATTTGAGCTGTGCCACCAAGCCGTTGGCAAAGGCGCTGACCGAAGAGTAGTCCTTGAGCGGCTGCGCTGGCGCCCCGGCCAGCCACACCACACAACGCTCGGTGCTCGCGCTGGCGGTGGTCGAGGGACCGATCAACAAGGCATCGCCCAGCTCGCAATCGAGCAGCGAAATTCGCCGGCAGACAACCGCTTTACCATCGAGCCTGGCGTTGCCCCGCACCATCAGTTCCTGGAGCATCTGATAGCTCGACTCACTGATGTCGCTGGTCATTCGCGCCCGGTGCAAAGTCACCTGAAAATCGCAGCGGATAACGTTGATCATGTCCTCGCGCAGCAATTGTGCTGTGGCCGGGCTGTCGAACACCTGCTGCAGGTGGCTCTGGTAGGCCTGGCCAAGATCGAGCTGGCGGCTCAGGCGGGCGAATTCAGCGGGCTGCAGGTCAAGCTTCTCGATCGGATTGCCGAAATGACTGATGAAGCTGAAGTGAAAGTCCTCTTTCTCCTCGAAATTCTGCAAAGCGGCTTCGAGCAGACTGGCACGATGCTCCGGCCCCTTTCTGACCCGGTGCCCGCCAATGGTCTGGCTGGGCCCTTCGAACTCACTGGCCCAGCGGTGCAACAAGGCGCGCTTGACATCCACTTGCAAACCGTACTGCTCATGTAAGACCCGGGTCAGCAAGGGCTCGGCAAAATCACTGATACTGATCAGGCCGGCCAAGCGCGTGGCCAGCGACCGCCGGGTCGCCTGTTGCCGGTTGACCGCCGCGAGCAAAGCCTCACGCAAGGGTTCGCTGCTGGTACTGAACCAGGCCAGCGGCTGGCCGGTTGGGTCGAGGTAAATGGCCCGCTGACTGTGCAACAGCCCACGCAGGTCGGCGGATGTCAGGTGCTGGAGCCTGGGCCGCAAAGCGGCGGCCAGGCGTTGGTGATGAAAAACTTCGGGGGAGATTTCGGGAGTGTCGAGCATGGTCGTGTACCTGCAGGTGAATGAACCTACAGATAAGCGCCGATGCCCAGGCTTTTGGCGCTACATAACTACCGACTGCGTTGTTAGTCCGCCTTGCCGATCGGCATCTGTGCCTGCGCCTCGCCCGGCGTGACCACCTCGCTCAGGTCGATATGCTTGAACACCGGCTTCGCCCCCAGCCGCGCATTGAAGCGGGTGTTGAAGCTGAACGGGTCCTCCGTTGGCACCGCCAGCGAACGCCCGTACACCGCGGCGATCCCGGCCGGGTCGTAACCAAGCAGCTGCAACAGGGTCGGGAAGATGTTGTAGTGGCTGGAGCGGTCTTTGTTGGCCGCCAGGTGCGCCTGCCAATCGAGGGTGTGCAAACCCTGGCCCTGAATCACCACCAGCGGCACCAGGCCCTCCTCTTCCACCGGGTTGCTGTCGCAGTGCGTATTCAGGCCGGGGTTGCCGCGTTCGTGCAGGTCCTGGCCGTGGTCGGAGGTGTAGATGAGTACCGCCTGGCTAAGATCAGCTTGGGCGAACAGGCGATTGAAGAACTCGCCGACATTCCACAACAGGCTGTTCATGTACGAATTGCGGTACAGCACCCAGTCTTCGGGCTGACCGGAAAACCCATCGCGCCGGCCGGTATCGGTGATGTCGGTGTACTGCCCGCGCGGCAAGGCCGGGCGGTAGGTCATGAAGTCGTCCGGGTACTTGTCGTGCACGGGGAAATGCACGCCAACCTTGTTGATCACGATCAGCTGCGCCTTTTCATCGCCCAACAGTTCAGTGAGCTTGGCCGCTGCGGCCATGTCGCGGTCGCGCACCGGGGTGCTGTCGAACTGGATGAACTGGTCGATGTCGCGTTTTTCCGCCGCATTCATCAGGTTCTGCAGGTTGCCGCCCGTGCGCTGGGCATCGATGTATACGGTGCCAAGCCCTGCGACCTTGGCGTATTGCCAGATCGACGGCAGGGTCGAGTTGATGCGCAGGTAGTCGTCACGGGTGCCGCCATAGCGCAGGGTGACGTTGGTGTCGGAGCTGCAATTGGCAATCGAGGCGGCGTAGCCATAGTTGAAGATACTGACCCCGGGGCGCGCCTGGTTGAGCTGGCTGCGTACGCCATGGGCGGTGTTCAGGTCCAGGTAATTGCCCGAGACGCTTTCGTCGATGATCAGCACGATGTCGCGGGCCAGGGCCGGGCCGCTGCGGGCCAGGGTCACCGGTTCGCGCGGGCCAACGCTGTCGTGCAGCGATTCGTAGAGCATCAGGTTGGCGTAGGCCAGTGGCGTGTACATGATCGGCAGGCCGCGGGCCCCCTCGCCGGCGCGCACGAACAGGATCGCGGTGAGCAAGGCGATGCCCAGCAGCGGCGCGGCCCACGGCAGTGCCCTGGGCCCTGGCACGCTGTGCCGTGGTGCGAGCCCCAGGCCCAGCAGCAACAGCAACGACCTGCCCAGCACCTGCAGGATCACGCTGTGGTACTGCTCGATGGCTTCACCGACAAAACCACCGGAATACACCATCGAGATAAAGCCGCTGTAGGTCAGGTAGTCGGCGGTAATGCGCGTGTAGGCATCGAAAAACACCGCGCTGGCGCTGAACACCAGGGCCAGGCCCCAGCGCAGCCAGGCCTGGCGGATGTTGGCGCACAGCAGCAAGGCCAGCACCAGCAGCACCAGTACACCGACATACAACAGCAACGCCGGGCTCAGGCCGATGGCCTGAAAGCGCTCGATGTAGTACGGGTAGTTGCTCAGCAGGTACAGCGCGAGCAGCAGTTCCTTGAAATATCTGTGCATCTCTCCCTCGCCAGCAACGCTTGCAACTGCCCCGGACACTGACACGTTAGCAGTGCCCCGACAAAGCGCAAACCGGAACAACGTCAATTTTATGACTCAACTTGGCAGCGCCAATTCTGACAGTTCAAAAATGCGAAAACGTTGCATTCGTGAAACAGTGATATCCGTTAAGCCCTTGTTTACCGGGGGCTGCGACCGTTCATCGTTTTGCTATGCGGCAATTGGCCAGTGCTTACTCAAGCTAACTCACGGATTTAGAACGGCTTGATGGCAAAAAGCCTAAAACTTAGCCTGTGTAAATCAGACGAAACATGCCATTTCATTGACACGACTTCCTACGGGTGGGCTATACCGAAATCACACCACTGTTTCATCCTCATTACTCCATACGAGGCACGCCGACATGGACGTGAGCGTATTTGGCACCGGCTATGTCGGTCTTGTACAAGCTGCAGCCCTCGCAGACGTAGGACACCGGGTTCTGTGCATCGATATTGATGCGCACAAGATCAGTCAACTGCGTCAGGGCGTACCGCCAATCAGCGAACCCGGCCTTTCGAGCATGCTCGAAGAAAACATCAAGGAAGGCCGCCTGCTGTTCAGTACCCAGGCCAGTGACGCCGTCAACCACGCCGAACTGATCTTCATTGCCGTCGGCACGCCGCCGGACGAAGACGGCTCGGCCGACCTCTCCCATGTCCTGGGGGTGACCCGGCAGATCGCCGGGCTGATGGACGCCGACCGCACCCTGATCATCAAGTCCACCGTGCCGGTCGGTACCGCCGACAAGGTCGCCGCCCTGGCCCGCGACGAACTGGAGCGCCTGGGCAAAGGTGCGCTGAAGGTACGGGTGGTGTCCAACCCCGAGTTCCTTAAAGAAGGCAGCGCGTTGGCCGATTGCATGCGCCCGGACCGGATCATCGTCGGCACCGCCGACAACCAGGCCCATGACCAGCTTGCCGAGCTCTACGCGCCCTTCTGCCGCAATCATGAAAAGCTCATGTTCATGGACAACCGCAGCGCCGAGCTGACCAAGTACGCGGCCAACGCCATGCTCGCCACGCGCATCAGCTTCATGAACGAGCTGGCCAACCTCACCGAGCACCTGGGCGCCGACATCGAAGCCGTGCGCAAGGGCATCGGCTCCGACCCGCGCATCGGCTATCACTTTATCTACCCGGGTTGCGGCTTTGGCGGTTCGTGCTTTCCCAAGGACCTGCGCGCCCTGCTGCACACTGCCGAGCATAGCGGCATGCCGCTGCGCTTGCTGCAAAGTGTCAGCGAGGTCAACGACGCGCAACGGCAGATCCTCTTCGCCAAGCTCAAGCAACGCTTCCCCGGCAGCCTGGCGGGCAAGTCGATTGCCGTCTGGGGCCTGGCCTTCAAGCCCAACACCGACGACATGCGCGAAGCGCCCAGCCGCTACCTGATGGAAGCGCTGTGGGCCGAAGGCGCCACCGTGTGCGCCTTCGATCCGGAGGCGATGTCCGAATGCCGGCGCCTCTACGGCTACCGCAAAGACCTGCAACTGTGCGCCACCCGCGACGACACCCTGGAAGACGCCGATGCCCTGGTGATCTGCACCGAGTGGAAGACCTTTCGCGTGGTCGACTTCGCCCTGCTGGCCAAGAAGCTGCGCAGCCGCCTGATCATCGACGGGCGCAACCTGTACAACCCCGATCAGGTCGCCACCTTCGGCCTGAGCTACATTGGCATCGGCCTGCGCCAGGTCCAGCCGGAGGTGCCGGCGCCATGAAGATCCTGGTCACCGGCGCTGCCGGTTTCATTGGCGCTCATTGCAGCCTGCGACTGTTGCGCGACGGCCATCAGGTGATCGGCCTGGACAACTTCAACGACTACTACGACCCGGCGCTCAAAGAAGCACGGGTGCGCTGGGTCGAAGCCGAAGCGGGTCCGTTGACCCTGTACCGCCTGGACCTCAACGATGCCGCCGGCATGGCCGAACTGTTCGCCAGCGAGCAACCCGACGTGGTGATTCACCTGGCCGCGCAAGCCGGGGTGCGCTACTCGCTGGAGAACCCGCGGGCCTATATCGACAGCAACCTCTGCGGCTTTCTCAACATTCTCGAAGGCTGCCGCCGCCATCCCGTGCAGCACCTGCTGTATGCCTCGTCGAGCTCGGTGTACGGCGCCAACCAGCACACCCCGTACCGGGTCGAGGATGCCGTCGACCATCCGTTGTCGCTGTACGCCGCGACCAAAAAGGCCAACGAGGCCATGGCCCACAGCTACAGCCACCTGTTCGGCATTCCCGCCAGCGGCTTGCGTTTCTTTACCGTGTACGGCCCCTGGGGCCGTCCGGACATGTCGCCGATCCAGTTTGCCCGGGCGATTGCCGAGGGCCGGCCGATCCAGCTGTTCAACTATGGCCAGCACCAGCGCGACTTCACCTACATCGACGACATCGTCGAAAGCCTGGTGCGCCTGATTCCCCTGGCGCCACAGGCCAACCCGGGCTGGGACCGCGATCAACCGGACGCGGCCAGCAGCCATGCACCGTGGCGCTTGTTCAACATCGGCGGCCAGCGCCCGGTGGAGCTCACCGACTACGTCGCGCTGCTGGAAAAACACCTGCAGCGCAAGGCAGCCATCGAACTGCTGCCGCTGCAACCGGGCGATGTGCTAGCCACCTGTGCCGATGGCAGCGCCCTGGAACGGATCACCGGCTTCACCCCCCAGGTTTCGCTGGATGAAGGGCTCGGGCGCTTTATTGCCTGGTTTCATCAGTACTACTCGCACACTGGCAAGGACGCCAAACGCGATAACGGGCAGGCGCCCGAGCATCAACGGAGGGCGGTATGACAGGACAACCTAAAAGTGCGCAACTGCAGGCACTGTACCAAGACAAGCGCATGGACCCTGCGCATCGCCAACGCATCGACGCGGCCATTCACATGCAAGGCCGTGGCTGGCTGACCGGCCGCGCTGGCGGGCGTCCCTGGACCCTGTCGCGGACCAACCGGGTGCTGGCCTGTTTCGGCGCCCTGTGCATCCTGGTGCTGATTTCGCCGCTGCTGGTGCCACTGGCCGTACTGGTCAAGCTCAGCAGCCCCGGCCCGGTGTTCTTCGTGCAAAAGCGCACCGGCTACCGCGGCCGCACCTTTGGCATGTACAAGTTCCGCACCATGGTCGCCAACGCCGAAGCCTTGAAGGATTCGGTGCGCCACCTGAACAAGCACGGCGCCGATGCCATCGATTTCAAGATCGACAAGGACCCGCGCGTCACCCCGATCGGCCGCTGGCTGCGGCGCAGCAGCCTGGACGAGTTACCCAACCTGTTCAACGTGGTGCGCGGTGACATGCGCCTGGTCGGCCCCCGCCCCACCTCGTTCAACGCCTATCGCTACAAAGACAACCACCTCGCCCGCCTGAGCATCCACCCCGGCATGACCGGCCTGTGGCAGATCTCCGGACGCAGCGACATAGACTTCGACCAGCGAGTCGAACTGGACCTGAGCTACATCAACGAACAGAGCTTGATGCTGGATCTGAAGATCCTCTTCAAGACTCCTTTCAAAGTCTTCAGCGGCCACGGAGCAAGTTGAATGGACGGTTCTACTTCTAGAAGTCTGACGATCGCCACCCCGAGCGAAACCAACCTGACCTCCACGGTGCTCGATGAAGACCAGCGCATCCTGCTGCTAACCGCCGCCAACACCGGCAGCGGTACCAGCACCAGCGCCCTGGCCTTTGCCAGCCAGTTGGCGTTGATGAGCGGCGGCCCGGTATTGCTGGTCGACAGCAGCCCCAGCAACAACAACCTCAGCCAGCAGTTGAGCCTGCACAAACTGCGCGGTTTCAACGACCTGATGTTCAACCAGGACACCCCGCCGTTGATGCAGGACTGCATCGTGCGCCTGTCCGACCAGCCGTTCGACGTGCTGCCGGCCGGCACCTACAAGCGCGGCAAGGAGCGCCTGAACCCCGACCTGCTGCGCGTGCTGCTCAAGCACATGGGCGAGCACTACCGCTTTGTGGTGGTCGACGGCGAGGCGGTGTACGCCAGCGCCGACAGCCTGATCATCGGCACCCTGGTCGATGGCGTGGTGCTGGTGGTGTGCGCCGAGGAAACCCGGTGGGAAGTGGCCCAGGCCGCCGCCCAGCGCCTGACCCAGGCCGGCGCCAGGCTGATCGGCAGCGTGTTCAACCGGCGCAAGTACTACATGCCCAAGTGGCTGTACAACAACCTTTAGGCCAGCAGCCCAGGAGCCTCACATGAAATACACGACGTTCGCGCTGTGCCTGCTGACCCTGGCCGGCTGCGCCAATCAGGACACCCGGCAGATGCCGGTACAGATCATGACCGCCGCCCCGGCCAACGCCCAGGATGCCGAGTTGCCGCGCAGCGAGCAGGTGCTGCGCCCGCAGGACGTGCTCGATGTGATCTTCCACATCAGCACCAGCGGATCGGCGTCGTACCGCATCCAGTCCGGCGACACCGTCGGCCTGGCCTTCCCCGCCGCCAGTTCGCTCAACGGCAACCAGCTGGTGCTGCCCGACGGCACCATCGAGCTGCCACGGGCCAACACCTCGGTGAACATCGCCGGGCAAACCCCGGATGAAGCCCGGCGCACCATCCAGCAGGCGTACCGCAACAAACGCCTGTTCCAGCCGGGGCGTGACAACGTCACCGTGCAGGTGATCAGCCCGCTGACCAACGAGCAGAACCTCAAGAGCGCCCTCAACCACCCGGCCACCGGCATGAGCCGCGAGATCACCGTGGGCAGCGACGGCCAGGCCAGCTTTCCGGAAATCGGCTCGGTACCGCTGCAGGGCATGACCGTCACGCAACTGCAGACCTACCTGAACAAACGCTACGCCGACCTGCCCGGGCGGATGACCGTGGACGTGATGCTCAAGTCCACTGCGGTCAACGAGATCTACGTGCTGGGTGAAGTCGGCCAGCCCGGCGCCTACCCGATCCGCCGCCCGGTATCGGTGCTCGAAGCCCTGACCCTGGCCCGTGGCCCGAACGTCAAGGCCCGGCTCGATTCGGTGGTGATCATGCGCCGCAACGGCAACCAGGTGCAGGCCGTGCCGTACAACGTCGACAAGGCCCTGGATGCCAGCGCGGCGCAAGTGGCTTATCTGCAGCCGGACGACATGCTTTACGTGCCCAAGACCAAGCTCGCCAGCGCCGGCGACCTGGCCCGGCAACTGGCTGACGTGGTGCTGTTCCAGGGAGTGGGCTTCAGCTTCGGTTATCGCGTTGACAACAAAGACAGCGACAACAACTAATCCCAGGCGGGTATCCGAGCATGAATACAAAAGAAAACTACCTGCATGAATTCTTCAGGATCTTCTTCGCCAACCGCCAATTGGTGAAACGAGTCTTCCTGGTGTTCGCAGTGATCGCCTTGCTGTTGCCCCTGGTGCTCAAACAGAGCTTCGATATCACTGCGGAAGTGATCGTGCAGTCGAAGAAACTGTCCCAGAGCGATACCAACACCGCCCTGGCCCAGGAGACCGACAAGTTCATCCCGCCGTCGCTGGCCGACATGGAAACCGAGAGCAACATCCTGCGCTCGCCGACCCTGATCCGCGAAACCATCAGCCAGCTGCGCGACGAGGGCAAGTACGAGGTGCCGCCAAGCCTGATGCAGCGTGTGGTGTTCGACCCGCTGCGCACGGCGGTGATCAACCCGCTGCGCGAGCACGTGATCAACCCGTTGCGGGCGCGGTTCGGCCTGGAAGTCGACCCGGTGCGCGACACCCAGCTCGATGCCCTCACCGATGACGCCATCAAGGACCTGAAGATCGAGACCCTGCCGGGCTCCAACGTGGTCTCGGTGACCTACAGCTTCCCCGAGCCGAAACTCGGTACGCTGTTCGTCAGCCGCCTGCTCGACAACTACCTGCGCAACCGCCAGAACCTGCAGTCCAACGAGCTGCCCGAGCAGTTCTACGAGCAGAAGAAACTGCAGTACCAGGTGCGCATGGATGACCTCGAAGGCAAGCGCCTGGGGATGCTCGAAAAGATCGGCTCCTCGGACCCCAAAGAAGAGATCACCTTCCGTCTCAACGCCATCAACACCGAAGAACAGGCGCTGAACCTGTACCGCGACCGCCTGCTGCAAAGCCAGCAGTGGCTGGAGTACCTGAAAACCAGCCTGGCCGCGGCCAACAACGCCAACATGCGCGATTTCGCCTTCCCCTACACCTTCACCACCACGGTCGACAACGTGGCCTTCGAAGACCGCGAGATCAAGCAGCTCGGTGAACAGCTGACCACCCTGGTGCTGACCTACGTCAGCGACCTGGCGGTGTTCCAGCCCGGCAGCGAGCAGATGCTGCTGCAACGCGAGCAGATCGCCAAGACCCGCCAGCAGTTCCTCAAGATCGTCGCCAACCGCATCAAGGAGCGCGAAAAAGACCTGGCCGTGGTGCAGAACGTGATCGCCCAGAAGACCGCGCGCATTGCTGACTTCAAAGGCCGCGTGCACCAGTTGCAAGAGACCCAGAGCAAGGCGCGCCAGCTCGACACCGAGATCGACGCCCTGCACAAGGCCTACTTCACCTACACCCAGCGCTACGAAGAATCGCGCGGTGCCGACCTGCTGGACGGTCTGTCCAACGCGCGGATCCTCAGCGCCCCGTACGAGCCTGCCGAGGCGGCGTTTCCCAAGCCGCTGCTGATCGTACCGTTCGGCATGCTCACCGGCCTGCTGCTGGCGATTGCCCTGGTGTACGTCAAAGAGTTCTTTGACCGGCGCTTCAAGCACCCGGCGCAAATCAGCCATCAACTGGACCTGCCGGTACTGCTGGTGATCAACGACCAGACACCGGAAACCCCCAACCCCTACAAAGGCTGGTCGCTGCCGCGGCTGGTGCACTGGGTGCGCAATTGAACGCAGCCCTGACCCCGCCACGGCCGATCCTGCACCTGCTCAGCAGTGGTGGTTTCTACGGCGCCGAGCGGATGCTGCTGGACCACTGCCAGGCCACCCCGGGGCAGCACCAAGTGCTGTTTCTCGGGGCCCCGGAGCAACTGGTGGCGCGTTTTCGCGCCGCCGGCGTGGCCTGCCAGACCTGCGACGGGGTGGGCGAGCTGCTCAGCGTACTGCGCCAGCGTCACGATCAGCAGCCGCTGATCAACAGCCACAACTTCAAGGGCCTGCTGTTCGGCTGGCTGGGCGCCAGGTTGTGGCGCCTGCCGATGGTCGCCACCCAGCATGGTTTTACCCCCACCAGCCGCAAACAGCGCCTGTACACCTGGATCAGCCTGCAACTGTGCCGCACCGCCACCATCGAACGGGTGGTCTGCGTGGCCGAGAGCATCAAGCGCATCCATCGCCAGGCCGGGGTTGCCGAAGCCAAGCTGCAGGTCATCCCCAACGGCTTGCCCGAGGCCGACGCCCTGCCCGCGCGCAATCATGGCGATGGCCGCTGGCTGGCCGGTTATGTCGGGCGATTGAGCAGTGAAAAAGGCCCGGACCTGTTTCTCGATACCCTGATCCCGCTGTGCCAGCGCCACCCGCAGCTCGATGCGGTGATGCTCGGCGACGGCCCGGAGCGCGACGCGCTGCAAGCGCGCATCGACGCCGCGGAGTTGAGCCAGCGCATCCGCCTGCCGGGGTTTCAGGCCGACATGCGCCAGTGGATGGCGCGCCTGGATACCCTGGTGATCAGCTCGCGCACCGAAGGCACGCCGATGATCCTGCTCGAAGCCATGCAGGATGGCGTGCCGGTGGTGGCCTTTGGCGTCGGTGGTATCCCCGATGTGATCGAACACGGGCATAGCGGCCTGCTGGCCCGGCCCCTGGCGGTGCAAGAGCTGGCGGCGCAGCTTGAGGCGCTGATGCTCGACCCGGCCCAGGCCGGCGAGCTGATCGCCCAGGCGCGGCGCACCCAACGCGAACGTTATCACCTGCCGACGCTGGCGCAACGCTGGGCCCGAGTGTACCTGGGCGCAGCCAAGGAGACCTGCGCATGATCATCCCCCTGTCGCTGATCGGCCTGCTGGCCATTGCCTGCCTGGCGCTGCTGGCCAGCCCCTACCCGTTCCTCGCCCCCGGCGCGGTCATCGGCCTGGCCGGTTTGCTGGCGCTGTACAAACGCCCGGCCTGGGGCCTGCTGGCGATCATCACCCTGGTACCGCTGGAAGGCCTGTTCAAGGACAGCCAACTGACCGCCACCAAACTGATCGGCGCGGCCCTGGCCCTGGTGCTGGTGCTGCAACTGGCAGTCAAGCAACTGCCCGCCGAGCGCCTGCGCAGCCCCATGTGGCGGCTGTTGCTGGGTTTTCTGGCGCTGTACCTGCTGAGTTTGTGGGCCAGCGACAGCAGCGAGATGTCCCTGGGGCATTTTCGTGAACTGGCGGTGGGCCTGCTGCTGTTCGGCATCACCCTGCTGATCGGCCGCGACCTCAACCTGCCGATGATGTACCGGCTGGTGACCTTAAGCGTCGGCCTGACCTGCATCATGGCCATGGTCTCGGCCAAGTACCAGGACGAAGGCCGCGCCGCCGGCCTTTTGGAAGACCCCAACCTATTCGCCATGCTCATCGCCATTGCCGTACCGATGGCCCTGTGGCTGGTGTTCAACAGCCCCCGACGGCTGCACAAGCTGTTCTGGATCGCCTGCTGCATCCTCCTGCTGGCGGGCATGACCAAGACCAACTCGCGCTCCGGCCTGGTGGTGCTGTTGATCAGCCTGGGGATTGTCCTGGTGCACTACCGCACCCAGGTCGCCCACCTGCGCCCGCGGCACCTGGGCTTTGCCATGCTCGGCCTGGCGATCCTGCTGCCGACCCTGGTGGCGCTGATGCCGGAAAGCTACGTGGCGCGCATCCAGTCGCTGGCACTGCTCAAGTCCGGGGTCAATGCCTTCAAGGATGACTCCCTGGGTCGGCGCTCCTCCTACATCGTGGTCGGCAGCAAGATGATCCGCGAGCATCCAGTGCTGGGCACCGGCCCGGGTACCTTCCCCCTGCACTACGCCACCACCGGTTATGCCAAGGCCTTCTCGGCCAACCGCAAGGTTGGCGACCTGTACCGCCGGGCACACAACACCTACCTGGAGATTTTCAGCGAAGTCGGCATACCGGCCGGCATCCTCTTCGTCGGCCTGGTGCTGATGGCGCTGTACAACGTCTGGTACGCCCGGCGCCTGTGGCTGCGCCAGGGTGATCACGCCCAGGCGGATCTATTGACGCACCTGTGCATGAGCATGCTCGCCATCAGCCTGTTCCTGATGTTCCTCAGTGCGCCCAACCACAAATACCTGTGGATCCTGCTGGCGCTGTCCAGCGTGCTGCGCCTGAAGGCTGAACAGGCACAACTGGCGCAGGTGAAGGCATGAAAGTCAGCGTCGTGGTGCCGATGTTCAACGAGGCGCGGCACATTGCCCGGACCCTGCAGTCGGCCATGCAAGCCGCCGCCGATGCCGGCCTCGAATGCGAGTTGGTGGTGGTCGACAACGGCTCCAGCGATGACGGCCCGCAGATCGCCCGCAGCCTCGGTGCCCAGGTGCTGAGCCTGCCGGGGCTGACCATCGGCGCCCTGCGCAACCGTGGCGTGCAGGCCAGCAGCGGTGAGTGGCTGGCGTTCCTCGATGCCGATATCGAAGTGCCGGAGCACTGGCTGAGCCTGCTACTCGACCTGCATGCCGAAGGCCGTGGCGATGTGTTTGCCCTGGACTGCGACACCCCGCGCCTGGCGCCCTGGTTCGCCCGCGCCTGGCAACGGCGCACCCTGCGCGCAGGCTTGCCGGCGCTGCACCGCATGCAATGGCTGCCGACCCCCAACCTGCTGATGCAGCGCCACTGGTTCGACCAGGTCGGCGGCTTTAGCGAAACCCTGCGCACCGGCGAAGACAAGGACTTTACCTGGCACCTGAACAAGGCCGGCGCACGCCTGCTGGCCCTGCGCGACCCGGTGGTGCTGCACTGGGGTTTCGAGGGCAGCTGGAGCGAGTGGCTGGGCAAGGAGCTGTGGCGCCAGGGCAGTAACCTGCAACTGCTGCGCTGCAATGGCTTGAGCCTGCGCCTGCTGCGCTTCCCGCTGTTGTCACTGGCTGCCTGGTTGCTCGATGCCCTGGCCTTGTTGGCGCTGCTCGATGGTTACCCGCACGTGGCGCTGTTCATGCTGTTCGTCACCAGTGTCCCGGCGCTGGTGCTGAGCCTGCGCCAGAGCCTGAAACACCGTGATCTGCTGTTCGCCCTGCAGCTCTGGGGCCTGCACTGGATCCGCCTGCACCTGGCCGGCGCGGCCTTCGTGCTCAGCCTGTTCAACTGGAGCGCAAGGAGGCCCGCCCGTGGCTGAATTCATTTTTTGGTTGTGCCTGTTGCTGCCGTTTTATGCCTGGCTAGGCTACCCCTTGCTGCTCACCGTGCTGGGGCCGTTGTTCCCGCGCCACACACCGGCAGCGCTGCCACCGCAACGGGTTAGCGTGGTGGTGGCCGCGCACAACGAGGAACGCAACATCGACAACAAGCTGCGCAACCTGCTGGCCCAGGATTATCACGCTGAAAGCCTGCAGATCGTCGTCGCCAGCGATGGCTCCAGCGACCGCACCGTGGCCCTGGCGCGCAGCTTCGACGACCCGCGCATTCGGGTCCTGGACCTGCCGCGGATGGGCAAGAACAGCGTGCTCAACGTCGCCGTCACCCAGTGCACGGGCGACATCGTGGTGTTCACCGATGCCGATGTGCACTGGATCGACGGCACCCTGGCGGCGTTGCTGGCGCCTTTTGCCGACCCGCAGGTCGGCGGCACGGTCGGCAAGATGATCATCCCGGTGGCCGGCAAGGGCCTGAGCCTGGGCGAAAGCCTGTACCGCCACTACGAAGCCTGGCTGCGACGGGTGGAAAGCCGCACCGGTTGCACGGTGTCCGCCGACGGCGCCCTGCAGGCCGTGCGCCGCGAGCTGTACCAGCCGATCCCGGCGCGGGTCAACGACGACTTCTATATCAATACCTGTGCGCCGGTCGCCGGCAAGCGCGTGGTGTATGTCGACGAGGCCCAGGTCCTCGACCAGGGCGTGGACGAAGCCGACCGCCAGTTCAGCCGTCGCCAGCGGGTCACCGTCGGCGGCCTGATCAGCCTGGCCGCCCGCCGCGAACTGCTCAACCCGCTGCGCCATGGCTTGTACGCCATTGCCCTGATCAGCCACAAGCTGATCCGCCGCCTGGCGCCGGTGCTGTTGCTGCCCTTGCTGCTGGCCAACCTGTGGTTGTTCGATGGCCACGGCTTTTACCAACTGACCCTGGCCGCGCAACTGCTTGGCTATGCCATTGCCATCGCCGGCCTGCTGGATGTGCGCCAACGCCTGCCCAAACCGTTTCGCCTGGCGGCCTTCGTGCTGGTGACCCTGGCCGGCATGAGCGTCGGCCTGTGGCAGTTCTTGCGCGGGCACAGCTACAACCAATGGAACCCCGACCAGACTCGATGAGCACCTGACATGCCGATAAAAACCAGTATCAAGCGTGCCAGCGGTTGGTTTTACCTCAACTCGCCCAAGGGTCGCAGCCAGTTGCGCGGCGCCGGCGTAATCCTCATGTTGCACCGGGTGCTGGCCGACGACAGCAGCGCCGCCCTGCCCCATCGCAACGAACTGTGCGTCGGCCCCCAGGCCTTCGAGCGTTTGCTGCGCTGGCTGCAACGCTACTTTGACTGCGTGCACCTGATGGACCTGCTGAAAACCCACGAGCAGCCGCGCAACGGCGGCCGGCCCAAGGTCGCCCTGACCTTCGACGACGGCTGGCGCGACAATGCCCTCAATGCCTTCCCGCTGCTGCAGCAATACCAGGTGCCGGCGAGCATCTTTTTGTCCACCGACTACATCGGCAGCCGCCAGCGCTTCTGGTGGGAAAGCCTGGGCGAAACCCTCTGGGGCAGCCACGGCGAAACATCGCGCCGGGCGTTGATCGAGCAATTGCGCAAGATCGGCCGGCCGCTGCCGGCCGCCTACTTCATGAGCGATCGGTCCCATGCCCGCAGCCAGGCCCTGGGCAAATACCTGCAAAGCCTGAAAACCCTGAGCCCCATGGCCCTGCATCACCTCACCGATGCCTGCCCGGCCGAATCCCTGCCCCAGGCCCTGGACTGGAACCAGGTGCGTCACCTGGAGAATTCCGGCTTGATCAGCTTCGGCCCCCACGGCGCCAGCCACGCACTGCTGCCTGGCCTGGACGACCAGCGCCTGGAAGAAGAACTGAGCCGCAGCCACTACGCCCTGCAACAAGGCTGCAAACAACCGCTGCCGGTGTACTGCTACCCCAATGGCGACCACGATGCGCGGGTGCGCGAACGCCTGGCCGCGCACCGGTACCCGTTTGCCCTGAGCACCCGCGCCGGGATCTGCCAGGGCCATGACGACCCCCTGGCCCTGCCGCGCATCAGCGTCAGCCAGCGCACCGCCAGCCGGCCTTCCTTGCTGGCCTGGCGCATCAGCCGCGGGGGCCGCCCATGAGCCGCAGCCACTATGTTCGCCACCTGCTGCTGAGCATGGGCACGCGCCTGGCGATGATCGCCCTGCGGCTGATGCGCAACGTGCTGCTGGCGCGCATTCTCGGCCCTAGCGAGCGTGGCCTGTTCGCCCTGCTCAGCACCCTGCCCGACCTGATCAGCGCCGCCACCAGCGGCGGCCTCAATACAGCCGTCGGTTACCAGGCGGCCAAGCAGCGCAGCATGGGCCTGCTACTGAGCCAGGTGCTGATCTACGGCTGCCTGGTGGCCGGCGCCCTGACCCTGATCTGCGTGGCCCTGGCCCGGGCGTTCGGCAACGAACTTGAAGTGACCACCCAGCTCGGCCTGCTGGCCTGGCTGTTGCTGCTGGCGGTGCCGCTGACGGTGCTCAAAAGCGGCCTGCTGACCCTGCACAACGCCACCGGCGGCGTTGGCGCCTTCAACGCCTTGCGCCTGACCGAGTCGCTGGTGCCGCTGCTGCTGTTTGTCGGGATGTTCTGGATGTGGCAGAACGCGGCGCTGGAAGCGGCGCTGATCAGCTGGCTGCTGGGCCTGAGCCTGGTGGTGCTGCTGGGCCTGTACTGGCTCGGCCGGCAACATGCAATCCGCCTGTGCTGGGACCGCAGCGGCCAGCGCGAGCTGCTCTCCTACAGTGCCAAGAGCCATCCGGACCTGTTGTTCCAGCAAGTGATCCTGCGTTCGGACTACCTGTTCATCAGCGCCATGCTCGGCAGTGCGGCGCTGGGCCATTACGCCATGGCCAGCGCTGCCGCCGAACTGTTGCTGATCGTCCCCGAAGCGGTGACCACGCCCTTGATGAAACGCCTGCTGCAGCAGGACGCCGGCATGGACAAACTGACCCCGCTGGCCCTGCGCCTGACCGCCACGGTGATGCTCGGCGCCTGCCTGAGCATGGCGCTGATCGGCGAGTGGCTGATCGTCACCCTGTTCGGCGCCGAATACCAGCCGGCCTACCCGGCCTTGCTGGCCTTGCTGCCCGGGCTGTTCGGCCTGTGCTACGCGAGCATCCTGCGCCTCGACCTGCTGGGCAAGAACCGCCCCGGCACGGTATCGCTGCTGATGGGCCTGGGTGCGGCATTGAACCTGGTGCTCAACGTGCTGCTGATTCCCGTCTACGGCATCGTCGGCGCCGCCATGGCCTCGTCCATTGCCTACCTGGCGGTGACCCTGGCGATGTTGCTGCTGTACTGCAAACTTAGCGGCGTGCCGTTCTGGCAAACCTTGCTGGTACTGCCCAGCGACCTGGCGCCCCTGCGGCAGATGCTGCAACGGCGGCCGGCATGAAACGCGCCGGCCTGGTGTTCGCCACCCTGGTGCTCAGTGCCACGCTGCAGGCTGCGCCCTTGCAATGGGGCGACATTCGCGACGGCAGCCTGTACTTGCAGGCGGCCAAGGCCGACACCGTGACGGTCAGTTGGCAACCGGCCTGGCAGGCCGACGCCAACCCCGAACACATCTTCCTGCTCAATGGCCAGGGCCAGTTGCAGACCGATCGCCCGATCAAGGCCGATGAACCCCGTGGCCGGGTGCAGTGGCCACTGGCGGCGAGCAACAGCGACTACCAACTGGAAATCCCCGGCTACAGCTTCCGGCGTTACCGCATCGAGCACGCCGACAGCACCCGCGCCCTGTTCGCCCCGGCCAAGGTGCATTTCAGCGCCGAGGTTGGGCCCAACGTCGAGCTGTACTTCAAAGTGCCCGCGGGCGAGAAAGCCAGCCTGGCCGGCAAGTACCACGGCGGCGTGCGCGGCCTGCAGGTGCAGCGCCTGGGCGATGCTCAACAGCTGAGCCTGGCGCTCAAGCCCTACCCCGCCTACTGGCAGTTCGATCGCCTGGCGCTACCGCAGTCGAGTAAAGAGCAGACCTTCCGCCTGCAACTGCAAGGGCGCGGCAAGGTGGCGTTCTGGCTCGACGGCAGCGCCAACCTGTTCGCCCAGCAGCCCGGGCAACTGCGGCCGCTGCACAACAGCGACGGCAAGGTCGCGCTAACCCTCGGCCACACGGTGCTGGGCCGCACCCCGGACCTGGGCGTCAACCTGCCCTATGTGCTGCCGCCGCCGTCCAGCTACGCCGTGCTCGATGCATTGCAGCCGCAAGCCGCCGGCTACTACAGCTTTGCCGACCTGCTCGCGCGCAAGCCGGGGTACGAAACGGCATTCCGCAGCTTTTACCAGCAACGCTACACCATCAAACAGGACATCACCCTGCTGGCCGGCACCGGCCGCGAATCGGTACTGGCCGCCGACCGCACCAGCCACGACGGCCTCGACGACTGGCTGAACACCACCCGCAAGCTGGGCGGCAGCACCCTGCACTACCTGGCCTTCGCCGACGAGCCCAACCTCAACTACAGCGACTACCCAAGCTTCAGCCGCTACTTCCAGGCCATGGCCGAGCGCGTGCAACGCAGCCCCGGCGCCCGCGAAGCCGGGGTGCGCATCGCCATGCCGGCCAGCTCCCGGCTGGTCAACGGCCCGTTGCACGGCAGCAGCGAAAAACGCATCGGCCTGGACTGGGCGCGGCGCCTGCTCAAGGAGCATGGCAGCCAGATCGACGCCCTGGCCTGGCACGAATGGATGGTCCGCGACCTGCTGGCCACCCGCAGCTACCGCGATTCGGTGCGCCAGGCGGCCAACCTGGTCGGCCTCAACGCCCAGGGCCGGCCAAACAAGGCCCTGCTGCTCGACCAGACCAACCTTTCCAGCGGTTCGAGCCTGAGCCCCTACGACCAGGAAACCCACTTCACCGCCCTGTGGTGGACCTCGGTGGTGATCAACGCCTCCCAGGACGGCCTGCTCGACATGCTCAACTGGTTCCATGTCGCCGACGAACCCGAGTGGCCCAAAGGCATGGTCCGGGTGCTCGGCGAGAACCGCTTTGAGCTCAAGCCGGTGGGCCTGGCCCAGCAGTTCATCCAGCAGCACTGGCTCGACCAGGTGCTGGCCCTGGACAACGACGCCTTCGAGGTCGACGCCCTGGCCATGGCCCGCGGCAAGCAGCGCAGCCTGCTGGGGGTGAACAAGGGCGAGCGCCTGCAGCAGGTAAGCCTGGCCACCGAGCAAGCCTGCCCGCAAGGCGCGCTGAGCTTCTTCGGCCCGGACAACAAGACCCGCAGCGCGCCGTTCGCCTGCGAGCAAGGCCGCATCCACTTTCAATTGCCGGGGCAAACCCTGTTCGCCCTGACCTGGAGCGCGTCATGAGCGCGCACCTCACCTGCTGGAAACAGGAGGCACCATGAGTGCTTTGAGCAAAATCCAGGACCGTATAAAGCGCAAAGGACTGCGCAATACCCTTAACGCCGGGGTCAAGCGTTACCTGTTCTACCACTGGGAACTGCTGTGGATGGAACGCGACCTGGTCAGCCCCGTGCCACCGCACAAACTCAGACCCTACCCGGCGCTGCGCATCGAAACCATCACCGTGCACAACGTGCGGGCCTTTGCCAAACACTTCGGCGACCGGATCGAGACCATGCGCGAACTGGCCGTCGAAGGCCACACCGGGTTGATGTTTCTCGATGACGCCGGCGACACCGTGGCCTTTATCTGGGGCAGCCAGCGCCATTACCACGACCGCCACTTCTACGGCTGCTGGTTCCCGGTGGAACCCGGGCAGTTTTTCGAATTTGGTGGCGAGCTGACGCGCAAATACTGGGGCACCCTGCTCTCGGTCGATTTGCAGCTGGAACTGTGGAAGGCCATGGCCGCCCAGGGTTGCGACACCGTGGTCGACGTGTGCGAGAGCCACAACATCCCGGCGCTGAAACTGCACCTGCGCATGGGCTATCAGGAACAGGGGCGGATCATGCACGTGTACTGCCTGTTCGGGCGCTGGAAGTTCTTCCGCGAAACGCGCTACAGCGAGTCGCGCCTGGAGCCCCTGCGCAAACCTGAAGCCAGCCCGGCCCCGGCCACGGTGACCTGAGCCCATGAGCCTTGAATTGCAGTGGTACCCGTCGTTGGCGGCGGCGGACTTCCCCGCCGCCGAGTACGAGCAGCTGCGCCAGCGACTGGCCGACAGCACACCGTTCAACCACCTGGGCTGGATGCAGGCGGCCGAAGCGGCGCTGGCAGTCGGGCAACAGTTGCAGGTACTGGTTGGCCGCGATCAGGGCCGGCTGTGCCTGTGCCTGCCGCTGATCCGCAGCAACGAGCGCTTCGGCCCACTGACGGTACCGGTGGTACGCCACCTGGGGTATCCGCTCAGTGACCGCATCGCCCTGCTCTGCGACCTGCCCGCCAAGGCTGCCGCGCCGGTGCTGCGGGCGATCCGCACACACCTGCCCCACGCCCTGCTGCAACTGGACGAAGTGCCCGACGGCTCGGCGGCCCACACGCTGCTGCGCCGTTGGGCACGGCGCAGCTCCACCCATCAACAGCGCCTGAGCTGCCGGGTACCGGTGCACCGCATCGCCCCTGAAGACCGCCAGGAAATCAGCGGCGACCCGCGCTACAAACTGCGCCGCGCACGCAAGCGCATTGCCGCCTGCGGCGCCCAGGTACGCCGGGTGACGCCCGACGCCGAGACCATCAGCGCACTGCTCGATGCCGTCAGCGCCGTGGAACACCTCAGCTGGAAAGGCGACGACGACGTCGGCATCTTTTCCGGGCGCCTGCGCCGTCAATGGATGTACCAGGCCTTCACCGCCCTGGCGGCCCAGGGCCTGGTGCGCGTGGTGCTGCTGGAGCTCGATGGCCGCTGCATCAGCTACCGCCTGGGCGTGTTCGAGCGCGGCCGGGTGTACGACTACAACCTCGCCTTCGTCCCCGCCCATGCCGAACTTGGCAGTGGCCGCGTGCTGCTGGAGGAATGGATTCACTGGGGCCTGGATGAGGGTTGGGAATGGGTCGACGCCTCGCGGGTGAGCCTGAACAACTCCAGCCACCAACTGCACGAACGCATGACCGGCACCCTCGAACACCACCGCCAAAGCTTCTACAGCTGGCGCCCCAGCGGCCTGGCCCTGGGCCTGGCCTTGCGCCTGTGGCAACGCTTCAAGCCGCAGCTGCAGCGCCTGCGCCGCCCACCCTCGGTAACGACTGCCGAGCCCGACTCGCCACAGGAGAACCCGGATGCCCTCACAGGTCATAGTCAACGCTGACGACTTCGGCCTCAGCGCCCACACCAACGCGGTCATCCTGCATGCCTTCCAGGCCGGGCTGATCAGCTCGGCCACGGCCATGGCCAACATGCCGGCGTTCAGCGCGGCGTGCAGCCTGGCGCAGTTGCCGGCCTTGCGCGGGCGCATCGGCCTGCACTTCAACCTCACCTATGGCCGGCCGTTGAGCGAAGCCATCGCCAAGCAGCCGCGCTTCTGCGCGCCCAATGGCGAATTCGACCTGCGCCTGAAACAGCGCACCCTGCGCCTGAGCCGGGCCGAGCGCGAAGCCGTCGAACAGGAATTGCAGGCGCAGTGGCAGCACTGCCTGAACCAGGGCCTGACGCCCAGCCACCTGGACTCGCACCAGCATGTGCACAACATCTGGCCCATTGGCGTCATCGTCGCCCGGTTTGCGGCGCGTGAAGGCGTGGCGGTGAGGTTGGCGCGCAACCTTGGGCATAACATCGGGCCGCTGAAGCGGGTGTTCAAGACGTTGCTTAATCGAAGGTTGAAGCAGTTGGCGGGGGCGACGGCGGATTATGTGTGTACGCCTGCTGATCTAAGGGCGGGGTTGGCGCCGGCTGAAGGGTTGCTGGAGGTGGTGGCGCACCCGAGTGCGTTGGGGGGGCATGATTTTGGTGATGCGTATTTGGGGAGTGGGGAGTCGTTGAAGGCGTTGGTGGAGCAGCGGTTGGGGGGGGTGCCGCGGGTTGGGTATAGTGTGCTTACTGTGGAAAGAAATATGCTGGCACCATCTTAGGATGCTTGAGTGTAAGCAGTCAGCGCATAGCCGTTGCGCTGACTGGGCTGTCGATTCCCCTGTCAATAGGTCCGGTTACTGAAAGCGAGTGATTTTATCCAATAGAGCAGGATCTAATTCGTACCCGCTTTCAGCTATGGCTCAGACCTGGAGCTGTCGAGCTTCGACTCCATCTAGCAAGGCGTCCATGAGCGCGCTGGCCATTTCAACAGAGTGCTGCGAAGACCATACAAAAGCACGCCCTGCCTCACCGGTATGCTGAGCAGCCTGCGAGATTGTCGCGCTTGCACATTTCAGGTAAAGGAGCGCATGAACTAATGCATCCTCTGCACACACACCAGCTCGAACATTGAAAAGTGGTGGATGATCTGGACAACTATTGACACTGGTTTCTATGGTTTCGACAAGATGAAGTGATGGTGGGTCGGGTACTGGCTTTTTCATCGATAGGCTCCTGGTTGAGTGGAGCTACCACGAACTCGTCGCCAAACGAGATTAGGTGGCAGCTGTACGCGGGTTGGCGAACCGGATCAACGCAGGAAACCCCGGCAGGGCCTAAGCCCTCCCGCGTACAGCCACCATAAAAGACATACGGGCATGAAAACGCCCGCCTTTCTTCAGGGACATATCTGCATATAGATCCCGGGTCGCCAAACCCGATCACCAAAAATTTAGTGACCGAGCGAGCCTAGTTTGAACATTTAGCCCAAGCAAGCGACTGAAGGCGACAGAGCGCGTAGGATAAATCCTAGGAACCATTTGAACTAGCTTAAAAAGGCTTGACGGGCGAATTTTCAAGTAAATCTAGGAAGTCCTCTATCTACTAACAGCAGTAACGCCGTCACCTGTGAGCACAGACATTTCAGCCAAATTAGGCGCCACGAAGCGAGTCAATGACGAACGAAAGCGTATCCGCCCAATTTTCTTAGGTAGAACTCTTGCAACCTAGCGAATTGCAACTCGGCTTCAACACGAAGAATCTCGACCTCTTGCTCAGAGAGCTTCCCTTTCGAATCGTTATATCTACATAAAGAACTTATAGCGCTTAGGCATAAGCCTTGGTCATTCAATATTTGA
This sequence comes from Pseudomonas sp. JV241A, assembly GCF_900275665.1. Lineage (NCBI taxonomy): Bacteria > Pseudomonadati > Pseudomonadota > Gammaproteobacteria > Pseudomonadales > Pseudomonadaceae > Pseudomonas > Pseudomonas sp. JV241A. Next base: position 16,912 of record NZ_OPYO01000018.1, on the reverse strand, counting down.
ATCGCATCGTAAGAATTTAGGGTTGATGTTCCGTCGCGTCGCATTTTTTTACTCCACCCCAGTGGCATGTTCACCGAGTATAGGAAAAGCCAAGCGATCTGCTATCACATCTCAGCCGAAATTCGACAATCTTAAATTCACCGAGTCAAAATGCCTTTATCCGCTACTTTTGTTTCCAGCCAGCTGTCGAATTCAGCCACCGGCATCGGCCGGCCCATCCAGAAACCCTGGCCCTGGTCGCAGCCAGCGTTGCGCAAAAAGGCATATTGCTCGGCGGTCTCGATGCCCTCCGCGGTGATCTTGAAGCCCAGGGCATGGCCCAGGTCGATGATCGCCCGGGTAATCGCCGCGCCATCGTCGTCTTCGGGCAAATCCTTGATGAAGGCGCGGTCGATCTTCAGGTGGTCGATCGGCAGCATCTTCAGGTAGGCCAGTGACGAGTAACCGGTGCCGAAGTCGTCCACCGCCGTGGTCACGCCCAGTTCCTGCAACTGCGCCAGCACCGCGCAGGCATGCTGCTGGCTTTCCATCAGCAGGCTTTCGGTAATTTCCACCTCCAGCAGGGTTGGCGCCAGGTCGTAGCGTTTGAGGCTGCGCTTGAGGCTGGCGACATAGTCGCTGCGCTCGATCTGCAGGGCCGCGACGTTGATTGCCACCGGCCCGGGCAGGCGCTCGGCGGCGCGCCAGGCGGCGATCTGCGCGCAGGCCAGATCCAGCACCTTCTCCCCCAAGGGGATGATCAGCCCCGTGCGTTCGGCCAGGGGGATGAACTGCGCTGGCGATACCAGCCCGTGCTCTGGATCACGCCAGCGCAGCAGCGCTTCGGCGCCTTCGACGCGGCCACTGAACAGGTCGATCTTGGGTTGGTACCAGAGCTCGAATTCGTTGTGCTTCAGCGCACGGCGCAGGTTGTGTTCCAGGTCCAGGCGCTGCTGCAGGCGCTGGGTCATCTCCGGCTGGTACAGGCGGTAGGCGTTGCGCCCGCTCTCCTTGGCCGCGTACATCGCGGTGTCGGCATGGCGCAGCAGGCGGTCGGCGCTCTGGCCGTGTTCCGGGCACCAGGCCAGGCCAATGCTGCCGGTGACCAGGGCAGCGTTGCCCTTGAGGTCGAAGGGCAACTGCAGGGTTTGCAGCAACGCCTGGATGCGCTCGATGCACCGGCCATCCGGCCCTTTGAAAACAAAGGCAAATTCATCGCCGCCCAGCCGGCACAGGCAATCCTGCGGTTCGATGATCTGCATGAAGCGCGCCGTGGCCTGCTGCAGCAGCAGGTCGCCCATGGCATGGCCGAGGCTGTCATTGACCTGCTTGAAGCCGTCGATATCCAGCACCAGCACCGCCAGGCGCTGGCCCTGGTTGATTTCATCGAGCAGTTGCTGATGAAAGCGCAGGCGGTTGGGCAAGCCGGTGATCGCATCGAAATGCGCCAGGCGCTCCAGTTGCGCCTGGGACAGCTTGAGTTCACGGTTACGCAGGTTGATCAGGTGGTTGCTGCGGTTGAGCTGGGCGACGAACACGCTGAACAGGCCGGTGCAGGTCAGGGCAAACAGGAACAACGGCGAGGCAAACAGGCTCATCGATGGCCAGCCGCTCAGGGGGCTGGCCGCCAGTTGCCAGAGCCCGCCGGGGACGTCGACGTTGACGGTGACCGGGTGCTGCTCGAACAGCTTCGGGTCGCCCCAGATCATGCCGCCGATCGAACCCTGGCCGTCGGCGCCGCGCAGGGCCAGCTCGAAGCCCGGGTCGAGGTCGAGCCCGGCGGTACTGAGCAAACGGTCGATATCGGCGACGATCGAGACATTGCCCCAGTACAGCTGCACGCCCTTGTGGCCCTTGAGGAACACCGGGCGCCGATAGATCAGCCCGCGCCCGCCCTGGAACAGTTGCACCGGGCCGGCCAGCACCGGGCTGTAGTTGTCGCGGGCGCGCTGCAGCAGCGGGTATTGGTCCGGCAACTGACGGTAGTCCATGCCCAGCACGCTCTGGTTGCCGTGCAGCGGGTAGACGTCGGCGATCACATCGCCCGGGGCCAGGGAGATATGCCGGATGTGCGGCACCGAGGCGATGGCCTGGCGGGCCATGTCGTGAAAATGCTCGGGGCTGATTTCGCCGTCGGCGCTCAGCAGTTGGGCAATGCCCTCGGTCTCACCGAACGCCGAGCGCAATTGCGCTTCGATACTGGCGCGCACACCGGACAGGCGCGCGCTGGCATTGGCGATCACTTCGGCTTCCTGGCGCTGCACGTCCAGACGCCCGAGCACCACCGACAGGCCGATACCGATCAGGGCAAAACCTACCGGCAGCAGGCGATTGAGGGTGGTGCGCAGGTTCTTTGGCAGGACCAGATTGTCATCAAGGGCGAGGGTTCTTGTGCTCATGGGTCCGTTATTCGCATCGGATTACTGCTTTATCGGCGCCTTGGGCGCAATGTTGAGCGAGGCTGGCTTTTTTTAGCGCCCTGGCGTTATGCTCGGACTGAAACGTTTCACCCATTACAGAAAAAGAGGTGCTGCGCCCATGGACCGTCTGCTCGATTCGCTGTTTCCCACTGCCAACGAGATCCCCGAGGCGTACCGCCTGGGTGAACCGCTGGTGCAACGCGAGTACCTGGTCAACGGCCAGTTGCAGCAATGGGACGGGCCCCTGGCCACGGTGCGCAGCCCGGTGTGGCTCAAGGAAGGTAACGAAGAGCGCCAGGTGACCCTCGGCAATACGCCGCTGCTGGACGCCGATACCGCCCTCACCGCCCTGGACGCCGCCGTACATGCCTACGACAAGGGCCGTGGCGCCTGGCCGACGATGCGGGTGGCCGAACGCATCCAGCATGTCGAGACCTTCCTGGGCAAGATGCGCGAACAGCGCGAGGCGGTGGTCAAACTGCTGATGTGGGAAATCGGCAAGAACCTCAAGGATTCGGAAAAAGAGTTCGACCGCACCTGTGACTACATCGTCGACACCATCGGTGCGCTCAAGGAGCTGGACCGCCGTTCCAGCCGCTTCGAACTGGAGCAGGACACCCTCGGCCAGATCCGCCGCGCGCCGCTGGGCGTGGCCTTGTGCATGGGCCCCTACAACTACCCGCTGAACGAAACCTTCACCACCCTGATCCCGGCGCTGATCATGGGCAACACCGTGGTGTTCAAGCCGGCCAAGTTCGGCGTGCTGCTGATCCGTCCGCTGCTTGAGGCCTTTCGCGACAGTTTCCCGGCCGGGGTGATCAACGTCATCTATGGCCGTGGCCGCGAGACCGTCAGTGCGCTGATGGCCAGCGGCAAGATCGATGTGTTCGCCTTCATCGGCACCAACAAGGCCGCCAGCGACCTGAAAAAACTCCACCCGCGCCCGCACCGCCTGCGCGCCGCCCTCGGCCTGGATGCCAAGAACCCGGGGATCGTGTTGCCCGAGGTCGACCTCGACAACGCGGTGAACGAGGCGGTCACCGGTGCCCTGTCGTTCAACGGCCAGCGCTGCACGGCGCTGAAGATTCTCTTCGTCCATGAAGACGTGGTCGCAAGCTTTCTCGACAAGTTCCAGCGCAAGCTGGCCGCGCTCAAGCCGGGCATGCCCTGGGAGCCGGGCGTGGCCCTGACGCCGCTGCCGGAAGCGGGCAAGATCGACTACCTCAACGGCCTGGTGGCCGATGCCGTCGACAAGGGCGCAAAAGTCATCAATGAAGGCGGTGGCGCCAGCCGTGGCTCGTTCTTCTACCCCGCCCTGCTGTACCCGGTGAATGCGCAGATGCGCGTGTACCATGAAGAGCAGTTCGGCCCGCTGGTGCCGGTGGTGCCTTATCGCGACCTGCAGACGGTGATCGACTATGTGCTCGATTCCGACTTCGGCCAGCAACTGAGCATCTTCGGCAGCAACTCGGCTGAAGTCGGCATGCTGGTCGATACCTTCGCCAACCAGGTCGGCCGTATCAACCTCAATGCCCAGTGCCAGCGCGGCCCGGACACCTACCCGTTCAACGGGCGCAAGAACTCGGCCGAGGGCACCCTGTCGGTGCACGACGCACTGCGCGTGTTCTCCATTCGCACGCTGGTGGCGACCAGGTTCCAGGAGAGCAACAAGCAGTTGATCAGCGACATCATCCGCAACCGCGAGTCGAGCTTCCTGACCACCGATTACATTTTCTGACGACCTTCCGTCCAGCGCTGTGAATTTTGATTTGCCGAATCGCCGAAACTGTATAAACATACAGTTTCGCGCCATTCCCCTGCGGCGCTTTAAAGGAGGATCAATAAAATGGCAGTCAAACCAATCCCCGAAGGACAACACAGCATTACCCCCTACCTGGGCATCAAGGATGCCGCCAAGGCCATCGATTTCTACAAGAAGGCCTTCGGTGCGATCGAGATGTTCCGCCTCGACAGCCCCGACGGGCGCGTCGGCCATGCCGAGCTTAAAATCGGCGACTCCTCGCTGATGCTCGCCGATCCGTGCGAGCAGTCTGGCGGGCTGACCAGCAGCCAGTCGCTCAATGGCACCGCCATCGGCCTGCACCTGTATGTCGAAAATGCCGATGCCACCTATGCCCAGGCCCTCGCCGCCGGTGCCACCCAGGTCACTGAAGTCAAAGACCAGTTCTACGGCGACCGTAGCGGCACCTTGAAAGACCCGTTCGGCAACCTGTGGTTCGTCTCCACCCACAAGGAAGACCTCTCCGTGGAAGAGATCCGCGCCCGCGCCGCCAAGCTGTTTAGCGGCCAGTAAGCAGCGCTTGGTTCGGCTGGCGGGCATGTTCGCCAGCCGGGCTTTGCATTAAGGTGGCAGGCAAAGGAAGGCTGGCCAGGATTGTCCATGCGAATCATCGAAAAAAACATCGCGCTGGTGCGCACCCTCACCCCTGCTGAAGACGAGCTGTTGCGTGGCTTTGCCCAGGGCAATCTTGAGGGCCCGCGCCTGCTGCAGGCCAACCAGCTGTTGATGAAGGTGCGCGCCGCCGGCCACTGGCTGGCCTGCGATTGCCAGCCCAGGGCAATGCCGGTGCTCAACGTCAACCTCAATGGCAACACCGGCACCCTGTTCCTCAAGAACAACCCAGGCACGGCCGAGCACGCGCCAGACTGCGCGTTCATCAAGGATGAGCGTGAAAGTGGCAGCCGCGACAGCGACAACGATTCGCCACCGGCGGCCTGGCTCGCGCCCGACGCGCCGTTGCGCCTGATCGGCGATTTCAAGCGTGCCAGCGATGGCGCAGGCGAATCCGCAGGCAGTGGCGACAAACGCGAACAGCACCGGCTGCTGTCGCTGCTGCTGACCCTGATCGAGGCCAGCGGCCTGAACGTCTACGCCACTCACCTGAAAAAAGACCTCACCGGGCAGTTCGCCGAATTGCGCGGGGTGGCCAGCCGTTACCCCTTGATCGAGCGGGTGCCGGCCAGCAACTACCTGGAAACCCGCCTGGACATGAAGCACATGATGATGCTCAAGGCGCGCTTGCGTGAGTCCACGGCCTTTGGCAACCATCGCCGACATGGCCTGCTGCTCGACTGCATCAGCCAGGTCAAGGCGCGCAAGGTGTTCAACGAGCGCAGTGAAGACGGCTTCGACTTCCAGGGCCATCACCTGCTCTGGGGCGGCAGCAAGACCCCGGGCCCGTTGCTGGCCCTGGCGATCTACTCGCCGGCCAGTGCCGGCAGTCATTTCTATGAGCTGATTCATGTCGCCAGCGTGCCGGTGTTGTCGCGCGGGCAGCTGTTTCCGGTGTATCGCGATGAAGAGCGAGAGCCGTTGAAGATGCTCATCTCGCTGATTGACTGGATGGCCAGCAAGGGCGTCAAGGTGATCATGCGCCGGCCGGTGCTGGGTGGTCAGGGCATGGATGCACTGGTGCTCAGCTCCGACCAGGACCGGGTGCTGTCGGTGTCGCTGACCGAGCAGCCGCTGGGGCCGGAGCCAGAGGGTGAAACGTTCAAGCGTTATGCCGACTTCAAGAGCCTGGATACCTTCCGCAAGTACGTGGCGGGGTTCTTCATGCGCGGGCGCGAGTAGCGCCGTTGGTCGAGTGCGTCGCACCTTCGAGGGGTGGCTGGGCCTAACGGCTGACACCTGCCCAAAAAAAGGAGTTTGACCATGACCCGTAGCGCCCTCACCGCTCTGCTGTTCGCCGCGCTAGTTGGCACCCAGGCCGTAGCTGCCGGCACCGGCCCGACCAATCCCAACCCGGATACCACCCCGACTACACCATTGCCGGGCGTCAACACCGGCATCAACCCCACCGATACACCGCTGCCCAGCGGTACCGATCCGCGCACCCAGGGCAATGATGCCGGGCGCCAGGGTGGTAGTGAGAGCGATGGCAGCCGGCGCGAGCCGAAAGATGGCACCGGGTCGGAAAAAGGGGGAGACAGTGAAGGCGGTGCTGGCAACTACTAGGCCGCTGTGATTGAGCGCGAAGTGATCCAGGCATGGCCCCATCGCGGGGCAAGCCCCCACAGGACCTCTACCACTGGCGCTTGTCAGGCCGGGTCAGTCCAAGTTTCTCGATCCGGTAACGCAACATATCCCGGCTCAAACCCAGCAGCCGCGCCGACTTGGTGACGTTCCAGTCGGTGCGATCAAGCATCTTGCGCACCATGTCGCGCTCCACTTCCGGCAGGCTCGCCGAGGCCTGGGCATCGCCATTGCCGTACGCTTCGTGCACGGCAAGCGCCGGCATCTCCAGCGGCTCATCCACCAGGCTCATGCACACGTTGAGCTGGTGCGGGGCGATCAGCTCCTGGGGCGCCAGCAACACCGTCTGCTCAAGCATGTTGCGCAATTCGCGCACGTTGCCCGGCCAGCTGTAGTTGAGCATCAATTCCTCGGCCTCGTCGCTGAAGCGCAGGTTCGGCTTGCCATAGCGTTTGCCGTGCTGGGCAAGAAAGTGCCGAGCCAGCAACAGGATGTCTTCACCACGGGCATACAGCCTGGGCACCTTGATCGAGATGATGCGCAGGCGGAAAAACAGGTCACGACGAAACTTGCCCTGCTGGACCATCTGCTCCAGGTTGCAGTTGGTGGCGCTGATGATGCGCAGGTCGACCTTGCGTTCTTTCACCGCGCCAATGCGGCGGATGGTGCGGTCTTCCAGCAGCTTGAGCAGCTTGGCCTGCAACAGCAGGTCCATCTCGCCGATCTCGTCGAGAAACAAGGTACCGCCGTCCGCCGCCTCGACCAGGCCAACGCGGCGATCCTTGGCATCGGTAAACGCGCCCTTCTCATGGCCGAACAGCTCGGCTTCCAGCAGGTTGGCCGGGATCGACGCGCAGTTGAATTCGATAAACGGCCCCTTGCTGCGCACCCCGTCAAAATGCAGGGCGCGGGCTACCAGCTCCTTGCCGGTGCCGGTCTCGCCTTCTACCAGCACCGGCGGCAGGTCGCCGCTGGCCATGCGCCGCTCGGCGTCGAGCAACTGGCGGATGGTGTGCTTGAGGCCAAGCATGGCCGGTGACTCGCCAATCAGTGCCTGCCCACCGGATTTTTGCGCCTCGCGTTCCTGGTAAAACGACAAGGTGCGCTCCATGCGCTCGGTGGCCAGGGCCTTTTCCAGCATCAGCTTGAGTTCGGCCAGCACCACCGGTTTGGTCAGGTAGTGGAACGCGCCCTCTTTCATCGCCAGCACGGCATCTTCGACGTTGCCATAGCCGGTCATCATGATCACCTTGAGCTCCGGCTCGCGCTGGGCCAAGACCTTGAGCAGTTCGTGGCCGTTCATGCCGGGCAGCGAGTTGTCGGTCAACACCGCATCGGGCTGGCAGCGTGGCAATTGTTCCAGGGCCTCTTCTGCGCTATGGCAGACAGTGACCTCGAAGCCTTTGCGCTCAAGGTAGGTCTGGATGTTCTCGGCAAGGATTTCATCATCCTCGACTACCAGGATGCTCTGTTCCATGGTCCCCTCCCGCTGCAACATTGAAAATCAGGCAGACACGGGTTCCTTCCTCTTCACGGCTGGCCAGGCTCACCGAGCCGCCAAAACGTTCCATGATCCGCTTGACCAGCACCAGACCGACCCCGAGGCCGCCCTGCTTGGTGGTGAAAAAAGGCTTGAAGACCATCCGTTCCTGCTGCTGGGTCATGCCCTTGCCGGTATCGCTCAGGGTCAGTTGCAGCTGCCGGCGGTCTTCCAGCACCTGCACCGCCACGTTCAAGCGCCCCCCCGTGGGCATGGCCTCCAGGGCGTTGGCGAACAGGCTGTTGAGGATCTGCGTCAGCAACACCGGCTGGCTGACCACCCAGGCCAGCGCCGGTGTGTCGATCTGTACCTGGACCTTGTTGCGATCCAGTTGCTGGGCGAATGCATGGCGGGTGTCGTCGATGGCTGCCACCAGTTCCACCGCTTCGGCATCGTCATTCATCGGCCGCAACGACACCAGCAGATCACGCACCCAGCGCGACATACGGTCAACCTGGCTGATGATGTCGCCGATGTTTTTCTGCGCCGGTGCGCTGGCGATGTCCTGGGCCAGTTCCGCGCTTGAGCGGATGTTGGCCAGCGGGTTGCGCAAGCTGTGGGCCACCGCCGAGGACATCTCGCCCAGGGCGGCAAAGGTCTCGCTGGCCACCAGTTGGGTTTCCTGGGTGCGCAGCATGCTCGCCGCGCGGCGCACGATCCAGAACAGGCCGAAGTAGATCAGCGCGCCGCCGAGGATGGTCGAGGTCCAGATCAGCACATACCCACGCTGGATGCGCCGCACCAGATCATGGGGCTCCTTGTAGATTTCCACCATCGACACCACCCGGGTGCCGGAAGCGTCGAACATCGGCAGGTAGTTCTCGATGAACAGGTACTCGGGCTCACGCTGGAATTTCTGCTCTTCGCGCTCTTCATCGGCCCGGTGGTAGCTGGCCGACACCGGCACTTTCGACGCGAACGACTCGTCCAGGTCCGCGTCCCCCTCGATCTGCTGCCCGATCAACTGCGGATTGGTCGACCAGACAATGGTCCGGTCCAGGGCGTAGACATTGGTCAGCAGGGTATCGGGCAGGCTGTCGACATGATCGAGGAACTCGGTGCGCGTCGCCGCCGCTACCTGCGCACTGACCTGGCTGTGCTGGCTGTCCTGGCGCGGGTCGAGCAGTTCGGCCATGGTCGTGCCCGGCGCAATACGCGAATGGCGCACTTCGGCCTGGGCCATGGCCTGGATGAACTGGGCGGTGAGCATGGCATCACGCTCGACGCTGTCATTGACGACAAACCGCGTCGACACGTAGCCAAGGCCCACGGCAACCGAGGCGATGATCAGCAGGCTGACCACGGAGAACCAGCGCAGCAGGTTGAACTGGCGCGGCGGTTTGTGTTGTGCAGCCTGGGATTGCTGGCCTTCATCGGCCAACTGGCGGTTGAGCATCTGCATCGGATGGTTTCCTTCCGGGATGCTTTTTTTCTTCAAATGTATAGCTCAGGCCATCCGGGGCGCCTGACATCAATACTAATGAGCGAAGATGCAGTGATAGTATTTAGCCATGCCTGTACAGCAGTATCAGCGCCGTTCACGGGCGGCCCTGGCCAGCCTGAAACTCAGCTGCACACAGGTGCCCTTGCCTTCACGACTGCTCAGGCGCACCGTGCCGCCAAAACTCTCCATGATCCGCCTGACCAGCACCAGGCCAACCCCCAGGCCACCTTGCTTGGTGCTGTAGAACGGTTTGAAGGCCATGCGCTGCTGCTGGTCGCTCATGCCCTTGCCGGTGTCGCACAGGCGCAGGATCAGGCTGTGGCGCTTGTGCCGCACAGGCTCGATGCGCAACGTACCGCCCTCGGGCATGGCTTCCAGGCCATTGGCGATCAGGCTGTTGAAAATCTGCCCGAGCAGTACCGGCTGGCTGAACACCTGCACCGCCGGCACGGCGTCGATCTGCACCTTGACCCCCTGGCGCAGCAGTTGTGGTTCGAATGCCTGCAGGCTGTCTTGCAGGATGCGCAGCAACTCCACAGGTTCGGCTGCATCATTGAGGGGCCGCAATGATTGCAGCAGCTGGCGCACCCAATGCGACATGCGGTCGACCTGGCTGATGATGTCGCCGATGTTCTTCTGCGCCGGGCCCTCCTCGATCTCCTGGGCCAGCTCGGCGCTGGAGCGGATGCTGGCCAAGGGGTTGCGCAGGCTGTGGGCGACGGCCGAAGACATCTCGCCCAGGGCGACGAAGGTTTCATTGCTGATCAGTTGCTTTTGCTGGATGGCCAGTTGCCGGGCGGCGCGGTGCATGATCCAGAACAGGCCGAGGTACACCACCCCGGCGCCCACGGCAATCGCCAGCCAGATCAGCAGCAGGCCACGTTCGATGCGCACGATCAGGTCACGGGGTTCCTTGTAGATCTCGACCATGGCCGTGACATTCTCGCCGTCGGCGTCGAACAGCGGAATGTAGTTCTCGATGAACAGTTGCTCGGGCGGGGTGACGAACTTCTGCTCGCTGCGGGCTTGATCAACCGTGTGGTAGCTGGCCGATACCCGCCGCTTGTAGAGGAACGCCTGATCGAGGTCGTCATCAGCGTCGATCATCTTGCCGATCAGGGCCGGGTTGGTCGACCAGATCACCATGCGGTCCGGGGCGTAGATATTGGCCAGGAGCATGTCCGGCAAATGCGCGATGTGGTCGAGGAACTCGCCACGGGCAGCACGCCGGGCCTCGGGGCTGACATCGGCAAAGGCCTGGTCCAGGCGGGGGTCGAGCAGGTCGCCCATGGTCCGCACATTGGGGATGGCCACGCTGCGCACTTCGGCTGAAGCAATCGCCTGGATGAACTGGGCCGTGAGCAAGGCGTCGCGTTCGACACTTTCGTTGATGACAAAGCGGCTGGAGATCAGCCCCAGGCCGACCGCCACCGAAAGAATGATCGCCAGGCTGACGAAGGCGTACCAGCGCAGCAGGTCGAACGGTTTGCGCACGGCGGCGGGGGCCGGGCTTGCGACCTGCAAGGATGACGAATCGAGGCGTGGCTGGCTGCTCATCACTGACTCCCGAATGAACGCTCCATAGGTTATAGCCCAGCCCGGGGAATTCCCCCGCAGGCTTGCCCCACTTGCCCCCAACCCTGGGGCCCACGCCCCGTGACGGTGAACCCGCCCGGCACCCGTTGACCGCTCTCCAGGCCTTGCCGGCAGCGGCCTGCAGGCCGCTGACAAACTGTTGGTACGGATGTTGCCGATGCCTGTGCAGACGACCCAAGTCCATGGGCCCGATTGCAAGAGGGAAGACTCATGCACCGTCCAACGCCCCACCCACTGGCTTTGCTGATCCTGGCGAGCATTCTCCAGACGCCGGCCCAGGCCGCCCTGTTCGAAGTAGACCCCGGCCCTTACCTGCCGGCCACTGGCGGCTTTGCGGCCTGGTACCAGGACACCCACGGCCGGGTGCTCGATCTGTGCCTGTCCAAGGCGGTCAGTTCGCGGGTGCCCGGCGCCCCCGGTACGCCGTCGTACATGTGCGTGCTCAACCCCGCCCCCGGGGTGTTCGATGACACTCAGCCGATCAGCTTCCCCAGCAACTACCCCGACGAGACCTTCTGGTTCACCGCCGATGCCGCAATCGTCGACGCTGCCCGTGGCATCGACCTGAGCTACGGCACCGCCATCGAGGCGGCCTTTGCCGCCGAGGAAGTGGTCGACGGCGACCAGGTCAGCTTTGCCCGGGTGCGTATCCGCGTCGACGTCCCCACCGCCGGTACCTACATCGTCACCCACCCTTACGGCGTCGAAGTGTTCGATGTACCCGCGGCCGGGGGACGGGCGATCAACATGACCCGCGACATCGGCATCGGCACGCCGAAGACCTACATGGGCGCGCTCAAAGGTGATGTCGGCCCGTTCCTGCGCGGCGTTGGCGGCCCTTACACCGAAACCAACCCGGCCACCGGCGCCAGCGAGCGCTTTATCGGCGACCCGAACCTGGAAGAAGCCGTGACCGGCAGCCCGTTCAATACCAACTTCGTGCGCATCGAAGGGCCCAACGGCCTGGACCTGCGCACCGAGCTGTTCTCGGTCTCGGGCAAGCTCTCCGACGTCGTCCGCCCAACCCCGGTAATCGCCCAGCGCAGCACCTACTCGCGCCACAGCGAGAACGGCGACCTGCGCGCCCAGCAGGACGTCTTCGTGCAGGCCCCGCCGCCACCGGCAAGCGCCACCCTGATCAGCCAGACCCCCAACCTCACCCTCACCGAGGCCAACACCACCGGCGCCTGGTACGCCCAGTCGGTGCTCAACCCGGCCCTGCCGATGAACCTGCAGGTGACCGCCGACAACCACCTGGCGATCCCCAGCAGCACGCCCACCACCCTGACCCTGCCGCTGACCGACCTGGTGGTGATCCAGCGCGCCGAGTACAGCCTGGCCTCCGGGCAGTTGACCCTGGTCGCCAGCACCAGCGACGAAACCAGCCCGCCGATGCTCAGCGCCCGCACCGGCAACGGCGCCACGATTGGCACCCTGAGCGGCAATGGCGCGGTCAAGACCCTCACCACCGGCCTGTCGCCGATTCCGCCCGCCAAGGTCACGGTGACCAGCGCCAACGGCGGTAGCGACAGCGAAGAAGTGGTGCTCGTGCCATGAACACTCTTACGCCACGTCCCGTAGCAGGAGGCAGCATGAACAACTGGCCACGCCTGGCGCTCTGCGCAGCCGGGCTTTCCCTCTCGCTGGCCGGCACTGCCTGGGCCGGCCTCAAGGCGGTCGATCCCGGCCCCTACACCCTGGCCACCGGGCGTTACCCGATGTGGTACCAGGACCACGGCAACCTGTCGCTGGAACTGTGCCAGTCGCGGGCGGCAAGTTCGCGGGTGCCGGCTTCGGTGCCACCGAACTACATGTGCACCCTGCTGCCCGAGCCTGGCGTCTACGACGACAGCCTGCCGCTGGTGTTCCCCGACAACTGGCCACCGGAGATGTTCTGGTACCTGGCCGAAACCGCGATCCCCGAGGTGGGCAACAGCGGTTACGAGCTGGAGGTCTACGTCGCCGGCATCGAAGCGGCGTTCGCCAGCGAGAACCCGGTGGACGGCGACCAGCAAAGCTTCGCGCGCATCCGCATTCGTGCCTCGGTGCCGCGTACCGGTACCTATGTGATCACCCACCCGTACGGGGTCGAGACGGTCAACGTCACCACCGCCGGGCGACGCGCGATCAACATCACCCGTGACATCGGCATCGGTGCCCCGGGGGATTTCAGCGGCGTACTCAACGGTGCGGTCGGGCCGTTCCTGCGCGGCGTCGGCGGCCCCTACACCGAGATCAACCCCGATACCGGCGCCAGCGAAACCTACATCGGCGACCCGAACCTTACCGAAGCCGTGACCGGCAGCCCCAACAACACCAACTTCGTGCGTATGCAGGGCCCGGCCGGGACCCTCCAGACCAACCTGTTCACGGTCTCCGGCAAGGTCCTCGACCCGCGCAAGCAAACCCCTGCCGAGCTGCAGCGGGCCAGCTACCGGCGCACTGCGGCCGGCACCCGCGTGGAGGTGTTCGCCAAGGCGCCGAACAACGCCACGCTGTGCATGCGCGACACCCTGGCGCTGGTACCGGGCACCCCGCCCTCGCCCTGCCAGTTCAACCTGCTGGCCGACAATAACGGCCTGTTCTTCGCCCATCACCTGAGCAGCGCCGCACCGCCCGCGGTGATCGTGGTCACCGCCACCGACCCGACCGGCGCCACCCGCCCCACCGCGCTGTCGAGCAAGCTCAGCGATGTGGTCAAGGTCACCACCGCCCGTTATGACTGGGCCAACAAACGCCTGCGCATCGAAGCCAGTTCCAGCGATGAAGTGCAGGTGCCCGACCTGGTCGCCCAGGGTTACGGCCGGCTGTCGAAGTCCGGCACGCTGCAAACCCTGACGGTCAACGACCTGGCCCAGCCACCGGCAATCGTCACGGTGAAATCCGCCGCGGGCGGCAGTGACAGCGAGCCGGTGGTGGTGGTCGGCAATGCACCGGTCGAAGCCGATAACCAGGCACCGGTGGCGCAAGCCGATACCGGCAGTACCAGCTTCGGCGTGCCACTGACCCTGAGCCTGCTGGCCAACGACAGCGACCCGGACGACGACGTGCCGCTGAGCATCAGCGAGCTTACCCAGCCGGCCAGCGGCCAGGGCAGCGTGGTGCTCAACGGTAGCACCGCGGTCACCTACACCCCACCGGCCGTGGTCAACACGCCGCTGGTGGCCACCTTCACTTACCGAGCCCAGGACAACAAAGGGCTGCAATCGGCGGTAACCACAGTGACGGTCAACGTCGCCCCGAACCAGCTGCCAACTGCCGTCAACGACACGGCCGCGACCCTGGGCGTGGCCTTGCCGATCAACGTCCTGGGCAACGACAGCGATCCGGAAGGCAACGTGCCGTTGACGGTCGCCAGCGTCACCCAGCCTGCGACCGGACGCGGCACGGCGAGCACCGATGGCAGCCAGGTCACCTACACCCCACCGGCCACCGTGACCACGGCCTTTACCGCCACCTTCAGCTATGTCGCCCGCGACAGCCTCGGCGCGCTGTCGGCACCGGCCACGGTCACGGTGCAGGTGTCGCCACGGCCAGCGGCGGAAACCTTCGCGGTGACGGCGGCAACGGTCACCGCGCGCTCCAACAACCGCTTCAACTGGGACATCTCCGGCACTTCGTCGGTGACCACCGGCAACACCATCACCGTGCAGGTCACCACCCCGACCGGCCTGGTCACCCTCGGCAGCACCGCGGTGCCGCTGACCGGACGCTGGCGGCTGACGGTGAGCAACAGCACCACGGTGATCCCGACCGCGGCGCCGACGGCAACCGTGCGCAGCAGCCAGGGCACCGTGCGTACCGTGCCGGTCACCGTGCAGTAACTACAGGAGAACGACCATGGCGCGCCTGACCACCTTGCTGCTTTGCCTGACCCTGAGCGGTCAGGCCGCCCTGGCCGACGACCTGATGGACAACGCCGACCTGGCCGTGGGCAGTGACCTGGGCGAAATGTCGATGCAGGCGCTGGCGCCTTCGAGCGGCCAGCAGGCCCTGGTCGAACAGAACGGCCAGAGCAACCGCGCCGCCATCGGCCAGGACGGCCAGGCCCTGCTCGGGCGCATCGTCCAGCAAGGCGGGGCGCAGGAGGCGTTCATCCTGCAACAAGGCAACGACCTGATGGCCTCGATCAGCCAGCAGGGCTATGGCAACAGCGCCTCGATCAGCCAGAGCGGCAGCAACAACCGCGCGCAGATCGAGCAGTACGGCAACAGCAACAGCGCCAGCATCGAACAGGCCGGCAGCGGGCTTTCAAGCTCGGTGATCCAGGCCGGCAACGGTCAGCGCGTGCAGGTCAACCAATACCGTTAAACCTGGAGGCACCACCATGTTCAAGCTCGCTCCTTTAAGCGCCGCCATTGTCCTGGCCGTTGCCGGCCAGGCCATGGCCGACGACAGCCTGTCGACCCAGAACCAGTTCGGTACCGAGAACATCGCCGAGGTCAAACAGATCGCCGCGCCGCTCAGTATCACCACCCAGAACCAACTGGGCCAGGGCAACAACCACGCCGCCAAGCAGGAAGGCGGCAACAGCCAGATCCAGCAAAGCGGCGCCGGTGACTACAACGCCGGGTACGCCGAGCAATTGTTCGAGTTCGGCAGCCAGATCAACCAGCAGAACGCCGGGGCCCTGAACAACACCCACGCCAGCCAGTCGCTGGGCGTCGAGAACACCGCCCAGCAGACCCAGGAAGGCACCGGCAACTTCTCGTTCGTCTACCAGGACACCCAGACCGGCAGCCAGGGCACCACCCTGCAGTACGGTGACAACAACCGCGCCTTCGTCGAGCAGCAGTACGGTGGCGCCGGCAACAATGCCCTGAGCATCCAGGCCGGTAGCGGCAACTACAGCGCCGCCGAGCACCTCAACCACCTCAACGGGCAGATCGGCATCTTCCAGGCCGGCGACGACAACTGGGCCTATGGCGACCAGCGCGAGGGCCAGGGCGGCACGGTGACCATCAGCCAGAACGGCAGCGCCAACTCCAGTGAAGTCTGGCAGGACACCCAGCTTGGCAGCCAGGCCACGGTGACCCAGTACGGGCAAACCAACGAAAGTGTGATCGACCAGAGCTTCGGCGACGGCAACATCGCCAGCATCACCCAGCTCGGCGGCCTCAACGCCATCTACGCCGACCAGTACGAGTCGCTGCAGTCGACCACCACGCTGTTGCAGAACGGCCAAGGCAACGTCTACTACACCTACCAGAATGGCGACAATCATGTGCTGACGGTGACCTCCACCGGCGATGGCAACAAGATCCTCGCCAGCAACTGGAAGGGCGACAAGCTCGGTGGCCAGTTCGGCAGTGCCCAGCGCGCCGAGATCAACCAGACCGGCAACGGCAACAGCGCCAACCTGACCCAGGCCGACAGCAACAACGAGCTGTATTTCGAACAGAACGGCAGCGACAACCTGCTCATCGCCGACCAGCGCGGCACCGTCAACTACGCCACGGGCTTGAGCAACGGCGTTGGCAACAGTATCAAGGTCGAGCAGTCGGGTAGCGGCAACCAGAGCTACACCTGGCAGCTGTATGGCGACAACAACCAGGCCAGCATCAAGCAGGCCGATGGCGTCAACGTCGCCTACGTGACCCAGGGCGGCTCGGCCAACCAGGCGCTGGTCGACCAGAGCGGCGCCAACATGACCGCGAACATCCAGCAGTTTGGTGCGGGTAACCAGGCGACAGTGTTGCAGCAGTAACCATGTTGAGGCTGCTACGCAGCCTATCGCTGGCAAGCCAGCTCCCACAGAGACCGCATGCACCTTGTGGGAGCTGGCTTGCCAGCGATGCGGCCGCCGCAATCTGATTCTCCCCCCACTTGACCGTGACTCACCGACAGGGTGGTCACGGTTCCTTTTTTACCCCTATAATGCGAACAATTCGCAACTGCATCTTTCATGTTTCAGGATCTCCGGGTGCCTCCTACCT
>NZ_OPYO01000017.1:0-11530 GCF_900275665.1 Pseudomonas sp. JV241A | reverse complement strand
GCAGCTGTATGGCGACAACAACCAGGCCAGCATCAAGCAGGCCGATGGCGTCAACGTCGCCTACGTGACGCAGGGCGGCTCGGCCAACCAGGCGCTGGTCGACGAGAGCGGCGCTAACATGACAGCAAACATCCAGCAGGTTGGTGCGGGTAACCAGGCGACAGTGTTGCAGCAGTAACCATGTTGAGGCTGCTACGCAGCCTATCGCTGGCAAGCCAGCTCCCACAGAGACCGCATGCACCTTGTGGGAGCTGGCTTGCCAGCGATGCGGCCGCCGCAATCTGATTCTCCCCCCACTTGACCGTGACTCACCGACAGGGTGGTCACGGTTCCTTTTTTACCCCTATAATGCGAACAATTCGCAACTGCATCTTTCATGTTTCAGGATCTCCGGGTGCCTCCTACCTCCCTCGCCCCCCAGCAACAGCTCCATGGCCTCTATCGCGATCACCACGGCTGGCTGCAGGCCTGGCTGCGCAAGCGCCTGGGCGACCGTGAGCGCGCCGCCGACATTGCCCACGACACCTTTCTGCGCCTGTTGGTCAGCGGCCGCCTGCCCGGTCACGACGAGGGCCGCAGCTACCTGGTGCAACTGGCGCGCAACCTGGTGATCGACCAATGGCGCCGGCAACGTATCGAGCAGGCTTACCTGGCCAGCATCGCTCACCTGGACGAACCGCAGACGCCTTCGCTGGAGACCCGCGCGATGATCCTGCAGACCCTGCAACAGATCGACCAGATGCTCGACAGCATGCCGGCCAAAGTGCGCAGCGCTTTCCTGTTGTCGCGCTTCGAAGGCCTGGGCTACGCCGACATCGCCGAGCGCCTGGGGGTGACCGTCAGTTCGGTACAGAAGTACATGATCCGTGCCATCCAGGCCTGCTATCAGGTGCTCTACAGCGAATGAACCCGGCAAGCGATGCACCGATCGACGCGGCGGTCGTCGAGCAGGCCAGCCACTGGCTGATGCTGCACTGGGACGGGCCGCTGGATGCGCAACAACGTCTGGCGTTTGCCCACTGGCAAGCGGCAGACCCGGAGCACCAGCGCGCCTGGCAACGCCTGCAAACCCTGCAGCAGACCCTCGCCGCGGTGCCCGCGCAAACCGCCCGCAGCGTGCTCGAAGAGCGCCAGAGCCGGCGCACCCTGCTCCGGCAGCTGTGCGTCTTGCTGCTGGTGGGCGGCAGTGGTTACCTGGGCCAGCGCCACCTGCCCTGGCGGGAGGCCATGGCCGATCAGCGTACCGCCGCCGGCGAAGTGCGCCGCCTGCAACTGGCCGATGGCAGCCAGTTGCTGCTCAACAGCCGCAGCAGCGTGAACATCCGGTTCAGCAACCACGAAAGACGCATCCGCCTGCTCGAAGGCGAACTGCTGCTGAGCAGCGCCAGGGACCCGAGGCCGCTCAAGGTCGATACCCCTGCCGGTGAAGTGCAGGCGCTGGGCACCCGCTTTGCCGTGCGCGAAGTACAGGGCGGCAGCCGTGTCGAGCTGTTCGAAGGCGCGTTGATGATTCGCCCCAAGACGGGCAATGAGCAGTTGCTCAAGGCCGGCAATGGCCTGTGGTTCAACGCGCAAGGCTGCGGCCCGCAGCATGCCGCCGACAGCAACAGCATCGCCTGGGAACACGGCCGGCTGATCGCCGAGCGCCAGCCGCTGGGGCAGTTTCTCGATGAACTGAGCCGGCATCGGCGCGGGGTCATCCGCTGCGAGCCGGCAATCGCCGAGCTGCCGATTACCGGCGTGTTTGCCCTGGCCGACAGCGAGCGCACCCTGACTGCCCTGCAGGACAGCCTGCCGATTCAGATGCACTACCTGAGCCGCTACTGGGTGACCGTCAAGGCGCGTTGACCCTCCTCCCATCCGCTTTTGCAAAATTAATTGCGCTGACCTTTGTCGGTTTGCGGCGCTCGTTCGGGTTAGTCATCAAAGCTAACCAATAAGCATTCTCAAAGGAGCCTTCGGGATGCCGAACTTGCTGCCACCCTGCCCGTCCACCCTAAGCCTGGCGATCCGCACCGGATTGTTCGGCGGCCTGCTCAGCGCTGCACTCTGTACCCTGGCAACGCCGGTTCAGGCTGAACCTGCCCGCCGGGAGCAACGCCTGTACCAGATTCCGCCCGGCAACCTCGACCAGGCCCTGACCCAGTTTGCCGCCAGCGCCGGCCTGCTGCTGTCGGTGGATGCACGCCTGACCGCCGGCAAGCCGTCGCTGGGCCTGCAGGGCCATTATTCGCCCGCCCAGGCCCTGGGCAAACTGCTGGCCGGCAGCGGCTTGAGCGCGTACTTCAGTGACGATGGCCGGGTGCTGATCGAAAGGGCCGCGCAAGCCAGCGATGCCCTGGAGCTCGGCGCCACCCGGGTCAAGGGCCAGGCAGAGGACGACGCGCTCAAGGACTACGGCGTGCCGCGTTCGGTGGAAACCCGCGACCTGGAACAACTGGAGCGCTTTCGCGGCCGCTCCAATGCCGACATGCTCGCCGGCATCGCCGGTGTGCAGACCTCCGACGGGCGCAACGGTGGCGGTATCGAAGTGAACATCCGCGGTATCCAGGGCCAGGGCCGGGTGCCGGTCAAGGTCGACGGCAGCCAGCAATCGCTGGATGTCTATCGCGGTTACGCCGGCACTGCGCAGCGCGCCTACATCGACCCGGACCTGATCAGCAGCGTCACCGTCAACAAGGGCCCGAGCCTGGACGCCGGCGCTTCCGGTGCCATCGGCGGCTCGGTCGAGATGCAGACCCTGACCGTCGATGACATCCTCAAGCCTGGCCAAACCACCGGCTGGCGCCTGCGCGGCTCGCTGTCGGACAACAGCACAGCCGATGTCCCCAGCGATTACCGGGTACGCCCACGCACCGAGCGCAACGACCTGCTGCACCCGCACGACTGGTCGCGCAGCCTGGCCTTCGCTCACAAGGACGAAGCCTTCGACGTGGTCGCCGCCTACGCCGAGCGACGCAACAACAACTACTTCGCCGGCAAGCACGGCTACTCGCGCTACGACACCTCGGTGAGCAGCGGCGGCGCCCTGGTCGATGCCAACACCGTGGCGCGCAACTACTGGCCCGGCGAAGAGGTGCTCAACTCCAGCACCCACAACAAATCCTTCATGCTCAAGGGCACCCTGTACCGCGACAACGGCCTGGAACTGGGCCTGGGCTACCGCTACATGGATTCGAGCTTCGGCGAAATCATGCCCTCGCAGATTGGCCGGACCGGCCCGTCGATGACCTGGCCACTGGGCGACTTCAAAAAAGACATCGACCGCTACGACGAAGAATTCTGGATGCGCGCCAACCCCGAGTATTACCAGCAGTGCTCGGCCATCGATGCACCGGTGCCGGATGGCGACAACCGCTGGGACAGCACCGGTTGCTACGTGCGCGAGACGCTGGACCCGGTGTACGACTACACCGACGCCAACCAGATGATCCAGTTCAAGCCCGGCAACATGAAGCTGCACACCCTCACCAGCGAGTTGAAATGGCGCCCCGAGGACGACAGCCTGGCGCGCTATATCGACCTCAACGGCCATGCCTGGGCGACCTTCGGCCGCAGCATCATGTACAACAATGTCGGCTTTACCGCGCCGCAACGGGGCCAGGGTTACCAGGACGAGCAAAGCGAGAACTACCGCAAATCGCTCAAGTCCGACCTGAGCAACCTCAAGGTCGGCACCGACATCAGCAACACCAGCCGCTTCGTTACCGGCACCGGCGACTACGCCCTGACCTATGGTGCCTCGTACCTCTATGAAACCATCGACCCGACCCGCAAGCCCTGGCAGGACGACCTGGAAAACAACCGCATCGAACGCAATGGCTACCGTCACGAATACAGCCTCAGCACCGCCCTGGAATACAAGCCGATCCCTGAACTGACCTTCACTGCGGGCGGACGCTACAGCGGTTATCGTATCCATGATCGCAACCGCCAGGCGCTGTTTGCCGCACCGGTTGGCGCCGACCCGGACGCACCGTGGTGGAACGCGGAGTTTGCCGGCTTTGCCGACAACGCCGAGCTGTCCGGCCACGGCTTCGCCCCGGCCTACAGCGTCAGTTATGCCTTTACCCCCAACGTCATGGCCTATGCCCTGTACAACCAGGGCATGCGCATGCCGTCGCTGTTCGAGACCACCCTCGGCAGCTGGTCGGCAGAACCCAACTACGACCTGCGCCCGGAGCGGATGAAAACCTTCGAGGTCGGTGCCTCGTTCAAGGGCAGCAACCTGCTGCTGGACAACGACCAGGCCGGCGTCAAGCTGGCCTACTTCCACAACACCATCGACGACATGGTCACCCGCAATTACCGCTACAACCCCAAAGGCCGCCCGGGGTTCAACGGCGAGCTGAAAATCCGCAACGTCGACAGCTTCACCACCCAGGGCGTCGAGCTGCAGAGCCACTACGACAGCCACTGGTGGTTCGCCGACGCTTCGTACGTCTACAACATCAAGGCCGAAACCTGCGACCGTGCCTTTGCCCAGGCCCTGCGCGAGGGTGGCAAGTCAGAGACGCCCAACTGCACGACCGGCGGCTTCCAGGGCTCTTACACCAACACCCAGAACCCACCGCGCTACAGCGTCAACCTGGTGCTGGGGGCCAAGGCCTTCGAGCAGAAACTGGCTACTGGCGTGCGCATGCGCTACACCAGCGGGCCGATGTATGTGCTGGACAAGAGCTGGCATGTGGGCACCACCACACCGCAGCAACATTACCTGGAAGCGCGCATTTACGACTTCTTCGCCGACTACCAGGTCAGCGACGAACTCAAGGTCAGTTTCAATGTTTACAACTTTACCGACCAGTACTACCTCGACCCAATGTCGCAAAGCATGATGCCGGCACCCGGCCGTACCTCAAGCCTGGCAGCATCCCTAAAATTCTAAAGGCCTTTGGCCAGTAACTCGTCGCAACCTGCGTAGCAGGGTTTTACCGCCCTGCTTCGTTAATATTTTATTTTTCTTCTAAAGGGTTTACTCGCGAATGGTAATTCTTATCATTCTCGACTCCCGAGCGACTCTGGCCTTTCCGTCCAGCCCGTTCACCCTTTGTTTCAGGAGAAATCTGACATGGTGTCGCGCTTCAACCTCAGCCCCATGAGCATTGCCCTGCTGGCTGCCCTGGGTTCCACGGCGATTGCCGCAGCCCCGCTGGAACTTCAACCGGACGAAGTCCAGGTGCAGCCCACCGACCTGCCAGTGGACGGCAGCCGACAGGCGATCGAGCTGGAAAACACCCGCGTGCTGGGCACTGCCGAAGAGGAACTCAAGCAGGCGCCCGGCGTGTCGATCATTACCGCTGAAGACATCAAGAAGCGCCCGCCGGTCAACGACCTCTCCGATATCATTCGCCGCGAGCCCGGGGTCAACCTCACGGGCAACAGCAGCAGCGGCGCCCGCGGCAACAACCGCCAGATCGACCTGCGCGGCATGGGCCCGGAGAACACCCTGATCCTCATCGACGGCAAGCCGTCCACCTCGCGCAACGCCGTGCGCTACGGCTGGAGCGGCGACCGTGACACCCGTGGCGAAACCAACTGGGTACCGGCCGAAGAAGTCGAACGCATCGAGATCCTTCGCGGCCCGGCTGCCGCGCGCTACGGCTCTGGCGCCATGGGCGGTGTGGTGAACATCATCACCAAGCGCCCGACCCAGGACCTGCGCGGCTCGATGACCCTGTACACCATGCTCCCCGAGGACGATTCCGAAGGCACCGGCAAGCGGGTCAACTTCAGTTTGAGCGGGCCGCTCACCGACAGCCTGATCTTTCGCGTGTACGGCAACCTGAACAAGACCGACGCCGACGACATGAAGATCAACTCGGCGCACCAGGCCTATGCCGAATCCTTGATGGCCGGCCGCGAAGGCGTGCGCAACAAGGACATCAACGGCCTGCTGAGCTGGAAGATCGACCCGGCCAACACCGTCGACCTGGAGTCGAGCTACAGCCGCCAGGGCAACATCTTTGCCGGCGACACCATGCTCAACGCCGGCGGCGAGTTCGTCGAAAGCCAGGTGGGCAAGGAAACCAACGTCATGCAGCGCTCAAGCTTTGCCGTGACCCACCGCGGCGACTACGACTGGGGCACCTCGACCGCCTCGCTGTCCTACGACCTGACCCGCAACGGCCGCCTCAATGAAGGCCTGGCCGGCTGGGGCGAAGGTGCGCCATCGGGCGGTGCCGGGCGCTTTGAATCACGTCTGCGCAACACCCGGGCCACCGGCGAGGTCAACCTGCCGTTGAGCATGGGCCTTGAGCAGGTGCTGACCCTGGGCGGCGAGTACCTGTACGAGTCGCTCAACGACCCGGGCTCGCTGCGCCCGCAAAGCTATGACCCGGGAGCCGAGCTGCCGAACTTCGACCGCACCCAGACCAAATCCACCGCACGCAGCTTTGCCCTGTACGCCGAGGACAACATCGAAGTCGGTGAGAACACCATCGTCACCCCCGGCCTGCGCCTGGATCATCACGAAGACTATGGCGACAACTGGAGCCCGAGCCTGAACGCCTCGCACCAGATCACCGACGCCCTGAGCATCAAGGGCGGCATCGCCCGCGCCTACAAGACCCCGAACCTGTACCAGGCCAACCCCAACTACCTGCTGTACAGCCGTGGCGGCGGCTGCAACTCCGGCGAGCTCAACGAAGGCGGCTGCTACCTGCTGGGCAACGCCAACCTCGACCCGGAAACCAGCGTCAACAAGGAGCTGGGCCTGGCCTACGACAAGGGCACCTGGCGCACCAGCGCTACCTACTTCCGTAACGACTACAAGAACAAGATCGAGGCCGGCAACCAGACCTTGTTCCGCCTGCCCAACGGCCGCCGTATCCTGCGCTGGGAAAACACTGGCAAGGCCGTGGTGCAAGGGGTCGAGGGCAACCTGTTCGTCGAGCTGACCCCGGCGCTGGACTGGAACACCAACTTCACCTACATGATCGAGTCCGAGGACAAGAAAACCGGCGAGCCGCTGAGCATCATCCCCGAGTACACGGTCAACTCGACCCTGGACTGGAATGCCACCGACAAGCTGTCGTTCCAGCTCAACGGCACCTACTACGGCAAGCAGGAAGCTCCGACCTACAACGCCCGGGCCAATGAAACCCTGGACAAGAAGGTGCAGAAGGATGTCGATCCCTATGGCATTGTCGGCATCAGCAGTGGTTACGAGTTCACCAAGAACCTGAGCATGCGCGTGGGGGTGAACAACCTGTTCGACAAGCGCCTGTACCGCGAAGGCAACTCGGATGAAGCCGGAGCCTTGACCTACAACGAAGCGGGCCGGGCGTACTTCGCGTCGTTTACTACTTCGTTCTGAGTCAGCGGGCAGCTTCGCTGCCATCGCCGGCAAGGCCGGCTCCCACAATAGATCTGTGTACACCGAAACTGTGGGAGCCGGCCTTGCCGGCGATAGGCCGCGCAGCGGCCTTTATCTAGCTGACGCGTAGGAATTTTCGACAATACCTACCACAATTTTCAACGCCTCTATACTTCCCATACTTTTGCAACCTGATTCGACGTATCGTTGGCGACTCGCCGGCTCCGGCCCGATTCGTCTTCCTGAATGATTCAGGAAACGGCTTACCCTCTTCGTCAAGGAGTTGCGCCAATGCCTACGGTACTGATCGTCGATGATCACCCCACGATTCGTCTTGCGGTGCGCATGTTGCTGGAGCGCGAACGCTATGAAGTCGTGGGGGAAACCGGCGACGGCGTGGCCGCCGTACAGATGGCCCGCGAGTTGCGCCCCGACGTGGTCATCCTCGATATCGGCCTGCCCGGCCTCGATGGCCTGAGCGTGATCAAACGCCTGCACCTGCTGGAAAACACCCCGAAAATCATGGTCCTCACGGGGCAACCGGCCGGCTTGTTCGCCCGTCGCTGCCTGGATGCCGGCAGCTCGGCCTTCGTGCACAAGGACGAAGACCTGGAGGCGCTGATCTTCGCCTTGAAAGCCATGGTCAAGGGCTACTCGACCTTCCCTGACATGTCGGCCAACCGCGGCCCGCTGGGCTCGGAAGAAGAACGCCTGAGCAGCCTGTCCCACCGCGAGATGGAAGTGCTGCGCATGCTTGCGGCCGGCCTGTCGAACAACGATATCGGTGAGCGCATGCTGCTGAGTCCCAAGACCATCAGCACCTACAAAAGTCGGATCATGGAGAAGCTACAGGTAGGATCTTTCGTTGATCTAATGGGTCTGGCCCATCGCAATCAGGTGATCTGAGCCGCCAATGAACATCCGCCCCGCTCTACCGGCCCTGGTGCTGGGCTTGCTGTCGGCGTTGTTGGTCAACAGCGCCATGGCCACTGATCCGGGTGAGCCACGCACGTTGCTGGCCCGTTCAGTCGTTGGCGGCGAAGGCGTAGCCCTGGCGCCGGCTGACAGGCGCTGGCTGAAGGAAAAAGCCGTGCTGCGCCTGGGGACCTCCAGCCCGGATTACCCGCCCTTCGATATCAATGTCAGCCACAGCGAGTATGAAGGGCTGACCGCCGACTATGCCGGCCTGATCGGCGAACTGTTGAGCATCCCGATTGAAGTGCGCCGCTTCAGCAGCCGTAAAGAGGCGATCACCGCCCTGCACGCCGGGGCCATTGACCTGCTCGGCAGCTCCAACGGCTTTGAAGCCGCTGACGCCCAACTGGTGCTGAGCCAACCCTATGCCGATGATCTGCCGGTGATCGTCACGCCACAGGGCAAGACCCGCGCCGTCGATGATGAGCTGGACGGGCTGCGCCTGGCCATGGTTGACCATTACCTGCCCGATGAAGAGGTCCAGCACCTGTTCCCCAAGGCCCGCTTGCAACTGTACTCCTCGACCATGGCCGGCTTGTCGGCCGTTTCGCTGGGCCAGGCCGATGCGTTTCTCGGCGATGCCATCAGCAGTGATTACCTGATCGGCAAGAGCTTCCAGGAAAACGTGCAGATCTCCCACTTCGTCAAACACGAGCGGGAAACCTTCGCCTTCGCCCTGGCCCGCGGCAACGACCGGCTGCTGCAATTGCTCAACCGTTCACTGGACGTCACCAGTGAAACCGAACGCCTGAACATCCTGCGCCGCTGGAGCAGCGGCAGCACCAGCATGCTGCTCAACCGCGGGGCCCTGCCGCTGACCCGCCAGGAGCAGGCGTGGATCGCGCAGCACCCGGTGGCCAGGGTGGTGTTCAACAAGTACTACGCGCCGTTGACCTTTTACGATGACCAGCAGCAACTGCGCGGTATCAGCGCCGACGTGCTGGAACAGATCAGCTTGCGTACGGGCCTGAAGTTCGAGTTCATCGAAGCCGATCCTGGCGCCGCGACCATCGCCCTGCTGGAACAGGGAGGCGCCGACATCGCCAGCAGCCTCATCCCCAGCAAGCACCGCGAGACCCGCTTGAGCTTCACCCGGCCGTACCTGCTCAGCCCGCGGGTGCTGGTCACCCGCGATGAACCGGACGCCGTGCAGAGCATCGAACAACTGAACGGCAAGCGCCTGGCGATCATCCGCGACTATCCATTGAAGCCGTTGCTGCAGGCAACCTTCCCCGGGGTCCGGCTGGTCGAGGTCGATAACCCGCTGTCACTCATGGAGTACGTCGCCCAGGGCCAGGCCGATGCAGCCATCAGCTCGCAGATCAACGCCGCCTACTTCATCAGCCGGCTGTTCAAGGATCGCCTGCGCATCGCCTCGCTGTTCGGCGACCAACCGGTGATCGGTGCCTTCTCCACGGCACGCTCGGCAGGCGAGCTGCATTCGATTCTCGACAAGGCATTGTTGAGCATCGAGCCCGACGAACTGGCACAACTGACCAACCGCTGGCGCACCAACGCACTGATCAGCGACAGCCCCTGGTACAACTACCGCTCGCTGATCCTGCAGATCCTTATCGTCGCCAGTTTGCTGATCGCCGCCGTGGTGTTCTGGAACCGCTACCTGCGCAACCTGATCCGCCAGCGCAGCGAAGCCCAGCAAGCGCTGCAACACGAACTGGGGTTCAGCAAGCGCCTGCTCGAAGAACTACGCCTGGCCAAGGACCAGGCCGACGATGCCAGCCGCGCCAAAAGCACCTTCCTGGCGACCATGAGCCATGAGATCCGCACACCGATGAACGCGGTGATCGGTTTGCTCGAGCTGGCGGTCAAGGACGCCGAACAGGGGCGCGCCGACCGCGCTTCACTGCAGGTGGCGTTCGACTCGGCCAATGGCCTGTTGGCGCTGATCGGTGACATTCTCGACATCGCCCGTATCGAGTCCGGGCACATGGAGCTGAACGACGAAGCCACCAACCTGACCTCGCTGGTCGCCGCCACCGTCCGGGTGTTCGAAGGCAATGCACGGCTCAAGGGCCTGGCCCTGCAGACCGACCTGCAGGCCATGGCCGACGGCGTCATGGTCGACCCGCTGCGGCTCAAGCAAGTGCTGTCGAACCTGCTCGGCAATGCCCTCAAGTTCACCAAACAGGGCCAGGTGAAAGTGACCCTGCGCTATGGCCCGCAGCAGCCCGGGCAGCTACGGCGGGTACTGCTGAGCGTGGAAGACAGCGGCGTCGGCATCAGCGCCGAAGACCAGGCGCGGTTGTTCCATAACTTCGCTCAGGTGGGCGACCAACCGGTGCGCCAGGGCACCGGCCTGGGCCTGGTGATCAGCCGCACCCTGTGCGAATTGATGGGTGGCCGCCTGGGCCTGACCAGCAAGCCGGGTAGCGGCACGCGGGTCGACATCGAACTGCAGTTGCCGGTGGCGCCCGTGCAGCAAGCCACCCTGCCGGCAAGCGAACCAGCAGCAGCCGGTCGGGTATTGAACATACTGGTGGTGGACGACTACCCCGCCAACCTGATGCTGCTGGAACGCCAGCTCCACGTCCTCGGCCACCAGGTCAGCCAGGCCGGCGATGGCCAGGCGGCGCTGGAGCTGTGGCTGCAAGGGCACTTCGATGTGGTCATCACCGATTGCCACATGCCCGGCATGGACGGCCACCAGCTGTCGCGCCGCCTGCGCAGTGAGGAGCAACAACAGCAACGCCCGGCCTGCCTGATTCTCGGCCTGACCGCCAACGCCCAGGTCGAGGCGCGCGAACGTTGCCTGGCCAGCGGCATGAACGATTGCCTGTTCAAGCCGATCGGCCTCAATGAACTGCGCCGTCACCTGGCCGGTTTCGACACCCCGGCCGCGCCGGCGCTGGCCAATGATGCCCTTGAAGCGCATGCCAGCGGCTTCGACGTCGACAACCTCAGGTACCTGACCCTGGGTGATCCGCAGCTGGTCGAGCGCTTGCTACGGGAACTGGCCCTGAGCAACAGCGAAGACCTCAAGGCCCTGCGCGCCCTCGGCCCGGCACCTGCGCGCGATGCCTTGCGCAGCCTGGCCCACCGCATCAAGGGCGGTGCCAAGATGCTCAAGGCTCGTGGCGTGGTGCAGCGCTGCGAAGCGCTCGAGCAAGCCTGCATCGGCGACGCCGGCATCGAGCAACTGCAGGCACTGGCCAACGACCTGGAACTGAGCCTGCAGACTCTCGACGGCCAGCTCGTCCAGCGGGTCAGTGCAACTGC